>NZ_JAHLQZ010000284.1:0-3874 GCF_018919505.1 Citrobacter sp. S55_ASV_140 | reverse complement strand
CGGTACAGAATACTTAGTGTGGGATATCGCTGGTCGGCTGAGCCGGAGCAGCTGGCTGAGTTTGCTCGGTTTTCGCCGGTGCGCTCAGATTTTCCCACTCACTTCCTTTATTGGTCTTATTGCTGTTCATGTTACCCAGCACCAGACTGATGATGAAGAACAAGGTTCCCAATACAGCTGTCATACGGGTCATGAAGTTACCAGAACCACTTGAACCAAACAGAGTACCAGAAGCGCCTGCGCCAAAAGAGGCTCCCATATCAGCGCCTTTACCTTGCTGCAGCATGATCAAGCCAACCAGGCCAATTGCCACAATAAGGAAAACTACTAAAAGAGCTTCGTGCATAATCAACCTGTTCCTTGCGGAGTTGCCGCGTACAATGCTTCGACCATTAAAGCGGGAATATTTACTGTTTCCCACTGAAGCGGGTGTGAATACTAACCAAAGCGAATCACCTTCGCAAGGGCATTTTTAGTGCATTGTATCAACTGCGGAAAAAAACAGCAAAAGCGCCGCATTCTGCCGGTTAAGGGCGGAAAAACGGCTATAAAACAGCCGGCTATTCGGGTTTTGCTTCCGGCGACACTTTCACGAGCCTGTATTTTCCATACCGTTTAACAATGCGCCATACGCCATCCGGCGTCTCTACGGGTTCTCTCTGCGCGTAGAAGGTGGTTTTTTTACCGACGCGCACGCCTATCTGCAAATTCTCCCCTTCCCCACTAATCAAAGCGATGGTCGGCGTCATATCCACCGGCTCGATAACCGCCTGTGTATCTGCCACGTGCGACGCCCGCCTGGCATTGGGGTTTAATGTCGACGCAAAAAGCACCTCCATTGGGTTTACCAACTGGTGATGATGGCTGAGTTCCAGGTGGAGATGAGGACCATTGATGCGCCCGGTTGCCCCTGATAAGGCGATAACATTGCCTCTGAATACCTTATCGCCTTTATGAACCTGAAGCGTATTTAAATGCAGATAGCGGCTGCTCCAGCCATCGGCATGACTGACGGTAATATAGAACCCCGTCACCGGACCATAGCCGGTCGCCGTCACTTCGCCATCGGCAACCGACATTACCGGGCTATTTACCGGTGCGCGCAGATCCACGCCTTCATGCCGCATAAACTGACGGATGACCGGGTGGTAACGCATGCCATAAGGAGACGTCACAACAATTTCGTGCGTCAGGGGGAAGATAAACGCCCCGGCAGGCAGGGTATCGACCTCAGAAACGGCATGACGATTCGATAAAGACTGCCAGTTTGGCGCTGGGGCGCTGTTCGTGGGGATCGTCAGATTCAGCACCGAAAAAAAGCTGCTCGCCGTATCATTATCAGGAGCCGGATTGGTTGCAAAGCGATCGGTAGATACAACGCCAGCAGGAAAGAAGCTTGCCAGCGCCATAACCTGCGCGCAGGAAAGATCATCATCGGCATCGGCGTTCACCGTAACGTCAGAGGGCCACGTCATAAAAGCGCGACGTGACAAGGTAGCAGCGCTGATGCGACAGGAGAGAGGGTCGGTTTCCCGTCGGGTCTCAATAAGGTTCGCATGGTGTTTACCGGCCTGAAGATCATCGAAACAAGGCTGATAGCGCTGCCGTATCAAAGGCGATGTTGTTACTGGCGGCTGATTCATCAGCACCGCTGTTGCACAGGTTTTCTGCTGATCCACTGGCCGCCATACTGGCAGCGACAGTAAATAAAGCGTACGTGGCATTCGCCCCGTCATGGCTGGCACGGTAGTGTATTGTCGTGGAGCGGGCGGAATGAGCGATACCGTCACGCTGAATTCATCACGCGCAACCTCGTCCCGATACATATCTGGCGCAGCGCGCAGCAAAAGTAACGAAAGCAGAAGAGTGATCACAGGTTAAGCACCGCCGTATACATTAGATAGATCGACATCACAACGATCGCCGGACCAAATGGAATGTATCCCTGTTTCGCCAGCTCCCCCTGCGGCGCGAATCTGCGGATATAGAAGTAGCGAAACAGAAACAGGCAAAGACCCAACAGGGCTGAGCCCAGCATCAGCACCGCAATATTTTCCACCCCTAACCATGTCGCACACGCGGCGAACAGCTTAACGTCCCCTTTACCGAAACCTTCCCGACCGGTTATCCAGCGGTACCCTTCGGCCATTAGCCAGGTAAAGCCCCATATAAAAACGGCGCCCATTACGCTATCCCGCGGTGAAATTGGAATAAGGTGGCGTACAGAGGCAATAAGTCCCGCCCACAGCAATAAAAACACCAGGCAGTCAGGAAGCAAAAAGGTGCGGATGTCGATAACCGCAAGGGTGTACAACAGGCAGAGAAATAACGCCATGAACGCGAGCTGGAGTAAGCTATATTGCGGATAAAGCCAGTAAACCAGAGTGCAAAACACAACGCCAATGACCGCCTCACTTAACGGATAAATACCCGAAATTGTGCAATGGCAATGGCGACATCTGCCGCGTAACAGCAACCAGCTCACCACGGGAATGTTATCCCAGGGCATAACATTGTGCTGGCAGCATGGGCAGTGAGACGGCGGCCACCATAAATTTACCGCGGGAAGCGCGTTTCTTTCTTCATCGTCTGCGGTTTCACGCATCAGCATTATCGGTAAGCGATAAATAACGACGTTGAGAAAGCTGCCAATGAATAATCCCAGAAGCAGCGCGAGCCAGGGATAGCCAGGTGAGAAGAAAGCTTCTATATTCGTCATGCGCATTATTGACAACTTTCCGGCAGAGAAGCTAACTGAGTCGACTGGAATGGAAAGACCTTCGCATAGGGCAACAAATCAGAAACATCATCCGCCGGAGTTGACGTGCTATGGTTTAGCCAGATTTGCAGGCCAGAATTTTGCGTTAAGCGCAGCGTATCAGGTAAATTAACCCCGTTAAAATTCCCCGCCGCCGCGGTTCCTCCCATAGAAACAAGTTGCAGCTCGTCTTTGTTGCCTGCTGCGCGGTATTCCACAAAAAACGGCTCTGAATGGCCAACTCCGTTATCAAGCTGATTGGGCACAAACACCTCAATGCGCAATAGCTTATATTTCCTCACTGGCAAATAAAACCAAGTGAATGATGAGCTACTCGATGGGCTGATCGACTTTTGAGCAACACGAATGTCTTCTCCCGTAAATTCAGCTGCTAGCGAATCATAGGCAGAAACGCCTTTTCCTACGGTTCCGCTGCTGCTTTTTTGACATGCCGAAGAGGTCTTACACGCCGCCGTTGCATTACCTTTTAATATTCCAGTTCCAGGCCATGTTTCTACACCATTGACATTATATAAATTGACGTAATCGTCAATGTCGGCTGTATTATCGGCAGATATATAGATTAAGTTGACCTCCATATCTAATACATAAGTTTTGAGGCCGGGGGCAGGCATTCTAAACCCAACGGGAAACGGAGTTGACCAAAACGGACACATTCTCAATACACTACCAAAACCATATTTATTGGCGGAAAACGCCTGTGGCGCGCTAAAAATAAGCCATAAACAGCCCAGAGCCGCCAGGTATTTCCTGTTGAATATATTCATATTTAATCCATCCATGAATCATCCTACTGCACTTTTCGATAACGTATCCATTAATGAGAACAGCGCCAGAAACACCCAGATTACACTCCCGCCCAGGATAACGGTGGCTAAGTTCTTTAACAGTCCGGCAAGTTTTTTAATATATTCCTGTATATGTTCGCGGGAACGCTCCGATACCGAGAGCAAAACCTCATTAAACGAGGGGAGATCGGCATACAGGCTGATGTTGAGTAACTCTTCCGCGCCCATCAGTCCGGTATCGAGCGCTTTGCCATAATTCACGCCGTGCGCCATTTTCTCCAGCATGGTGAAAAGATGCCATTTTAGC
>NZ_JAHLQZ010000283.1:0-3887 GCF_018919505.1 Citrobacter sp. S55_ASV_140 | reverse complement strand
GGCAAAAAGCTGGTGCCGCAGTTCACTAAAGCAGAATTGCGCGAGTTGGGCGTTAAAGTTGACACCGTTCCGGCACTGAATCTGCTTGATGATAATTCACCTGTGGGGGACATCAGCGAATATATACCTGAGGCCCGTTATGACTTTAGTGCTGATACCCAGGTGTTGCAATTGCGTATACCGCAAATGTACCGAAATACTCAGATCTCAGGCGATACCAATCCAAAATACTGGGACGACGGTATTCCTGCGCTATGGACGAGTTACTACATCTCCGGTTCTCATCAACGATTTAATGGGGATGAAAGTTCTTCAAATTGGGTGAGTTTGAATTCAGGGATAAACCTTGGACCGTGGCGACTGCATAATATGGGAACCTGGGGCCAGGATGACGGCTGGCAATCGATCAATACCTCGCTGCAACGCGACATTAAACCGTTGCGCAGCCAGTTTGAAGCTGGGCAGACCTCGACCAATGGCGAACTGTTTGACAGCGTACAGATGACAGGGATCAAACTTGAAACCGACACCAGTATGTTGCCGAGCAGTCTACAGGGTTTTGCGCCAGTGGTACGCGGGATTGCAAACAGTGATGCCAAAGTAACCGTCAAACAAAATGGTTATGTCATCTATCAGACGAATGTTTCTCCCGGACCATTTGAAATTCGCGACCTGAGTCAGGTGACGGCAGGGGCCGATCTTGAGGTGACGGTTCAGGAAGCCGATGGTACGGAGCGCAGCTTTATTCAGGCCAGTTCTTCAGTACCGATTATGCTGCGAGAAGGGGCGATGAAATACAGCTTGGCGGCGGGGAAGTATCGTGATGTCGATAATGGTGAAGAACCGGGATTCGGCCAGGCGACACTCATCTATGGTTTACCCTACGGCATGACCGCTTATGGCGGTATGCTAGGTGTATCGATGTACCATTCAGCCTTAGTAGGGATGGGGGTCGATCTTCAGCAGTTTGGTTCACTTTCGACGGACGTTACTGCCGCCAAAACCGCGTTTAATGACGATCGCGACGACGCTCGTGGTCAATCATGGCGGGCTCAGTATGCCAAAGATTTCCCGCTGACCGATACGACCGTGACGCTGGCTAGCTATCGCTACTCCACATCGGGTTTTTACACCTTCCAGGAAGCGCTGGATCAGCGCAACAATAACTATGATAGCGACGATATTTACAGTTATCGCAGCACTAATAATCGTCGTAGTCGTCAGCAGTTTAGCCTTTCTCAGTCGCTGCATTCATGGGGCTCGGTTTATGCCAATGCATATCAGCAGGATTACTGGGGGATGGACGGGTATGAACGCAGTATTAGCCTTGGCTACAGTAGCAGTTGGCAGGGGATCAACTGGTCGGTGAACTACAACCTGACGAAAACGCCTTCGACGACTGACGATCAGCAGATTGCCTTTTCCATCAATGTACCTTTGGCGCGTTGGCTGTCGAATTCATGGGCTACTTATAATATGAACAGCACCAGACATGGCAATACATCGCATCAAGTGGGGATTAGCGGCACGCTGCTGGAAGATAACAATTTAAGCTATAACCTTCAGCAAACCTACACCAATAGTGATGCTGGCAATGGCGCATATCTCTCATCGCGCTATCGCGCTTCGGTGGGCGAGTTCAGTTCCAGCTACAGTTATCAGAAAGATAACAAGCAGTGGAGCTATAGCGCACAGGGTAGCGTGGTCGCGCATTCGCATGGAGTCACGTTGGGCCCGTCTATACAGGATGCTTTTGCGATCGTGCATATTGCTGATGGCAATAATGTCAAAGTCCAAAATTCGTGGGGCGTTTATACCGATTATTGGGGCAATGCGGTTGTGCCTTCATTAACAAATTATCGGCGTAATACGATAACGGTTAATACGTATGGACGGGATGATATTGATATTCAGGATTCCTCATTAGACGTAACACCTACCAAAGGCGCGGTCGTTGCGGCGGATTTTACTGCTCGCACGGGTAAGCGTGCGTTGATAACGCTGAAGCGCAATCATGGCGTCGTGCCTTTTGGCGCGATGCTTAGTCTGTCGGAGAGCACCGCCATTGTGGGCGATGACGGTGAAGTTTATCTCACCGGACTTAAGGGAACCCAGACCTTTACCGTGCAATGGGGCGATGGACGAGAAGCAAGATGCGCTGGAAGCGTGACAATACCTGAAGAAGTACCGGCAGGTATTTATAAAGCAAACGTGCAGTGCCAGTGAAGACTGACTCTAAAAGAAAGGAATCTATAATGAATATTAAACCAGGCTATTTAGGGGCGCTGTTATTACTGATTAGCGGTAGCAGCTGGGCGAGTTGTTCTTTTACTCAGGGCGGTGTTGGACCTGGACCTTTTACCATACCAGCGTTGGTGGTAAGCCAGGATGCGACGCCTGGTACGATACTTTATAGTCAAGAACTGGTTGGTTCTGCGATTAAATTGAAATGTACGGGAGTTGCTCCTATTTATAAAGGATACAGGTATCTGAGCACCCGTTGGGAAAATAGTGTTGGACTGTCAGCTGTTTATAAAACTAACGTTCCCGGCATCGGTATTCAGGCAAAATGGAACAACACCGGGAGATCGCTTGCTACAGACGGTAACTATATCCTCTCTTATTTTGAAGCTGAGGATATGACAGAAGATTATGAATATACTATTTCACCCCGAATAGGTATTAGGATTGTTGTCATCGGGCCCATTGAAAGCGGCACTATTGATGCCAGCCGTTTGTTGGCCGAATGGGTATATGACAACCAGACGGTTGCCCAACTCACCTTTAACCCTGTGAGCGTAAACGTGCAGGCTAACACCTGTAACCTTGTTGAGAAAAATATTTCCGTACCGCTTAAACAGATCACAACGGGTGAATTTAACAACGGTTATTCAGACGTTGTCTCAGATGATGCCTTCAAAATTCAGCTTGATGCCTGTAAAGCCGATATACAGGTTGATTATCGGTTTACGACCTCAGGGTCGACGGGGGTAACCAGCGGTAATATTCTTAGTATTGCTAGCGGAACGGACGCCGCCGAAGGCGTGGGAATTCAAATCCTTGATAACAATAACAACGTTCTCCAGTTTGATACGGATTATACCGCTGCCTCGAAAACGACAGAGAATCAGGCCATCACTATTCCTCTTCAGGCGCGTTATGTCAAAACGGGGACGGTCAAAGCCGGGCAGGTAGATGCCGTCGCGACGTTTGAAGTTTATTATCGCTAAGCGGTAATGACCTGCCAAATTTGGCAGGTCATTACCCAATTCCATCATCTTTCTATATCCCTTCTCCCAATCTGGTTATTTCTTAACCCCTTAGTTTTAGTAGGGGCGCGTATTGCTTGCGCTCGCAACAGCGTTTCGAATATCATACTCTCGTTATAAGAATAATTCTCGTTTACGTTATCATTCACTTTCATCAGAGAAATACCAATGGCGCGTATTAAAACTGCTCAGCCAAATTCCTCGCTGCGTAAAATTGCAGTTGTGGTAGCCACAGCGGTTAGCGGCATGTCTGTCTATGCACAGGCGGCGGTTCAACCGAAAGAAGAAACCATCACCGTAACCGCAGCGCCTGCTCCGCAGGAAAGTGCATGGGGGCCAGCGGCAACCATCGCCGCACGACAGTCTGCTACGGCGACCAAAACCGATACTCCGATTCAAAAAGTTCCTCAGTCTATTTCAGTGGTCACCGCTGAAGAGATGGCGTTACATCAGCCGAAATCGGTTAAAGAGGCGCTCAGCTACACTCCTGGTGTCGCCGTGGGTACGCGTGGCGCATCCAATACCTATGACTATCTGATTATTCGCGGATTCGCGGCAGACGGCCAAAGTCAGAACAACTATCTGAATGGCCTGAAGATGCAGGGTAACTTCTACAAC
>NZ_JAHLQZ010000282.1:0-3898 GCF_018919505.1 Citrobacter sp. S55_ASV_140 | reverse complement strand
CACCAGAGAGGAGCAAAAAGAAGAAAATGGGAGTAGAGAAAGCGAAAACAAGCGGAGACATTCCGCGCGAGTTGGCTATAATACCCGCCACTTGTTTGCCATAGCTTATTTAAAGGAAACAGACATGAGCTTACTCAACGTCCCTGCCGGTAAAGACCTGCCGGAAGATATCTACGTTGTTATCGAGATCCCTGCCAACGCAGATCCGATCAAATACGAAGTTGACAAAGAGAGCGGCGCCCTGTTCGTTGACCGCTTCATGTCCACCGCGATGTTCTATCCGTGCAACTACGGTTACATCAACCACACTCTGTCTCTGGATGGCGATCCGGTTGACGTTCTGGTCCCGACTCCGTACCCGCTGGAGCCTGGTTCAGTGATCCGCTGCCGTCCGGTTGGCGTTCTGAAAATGACCGACGAATCCGGTGAAGATGCGAAACTGGTTGCGGTACCGCACACCAAGCTGAGCAAAGAATACGATCACATCAAAGATGTGTCCGACCTGCCGGAACTGCTGAAAGCGCAGATCACCCATTTCTTCGAGCATTATAAAGACCTCGAAGCTGGCAAATGGGTGAAAGTTGACGGTTGGGACAACGCTGAAGCTGCTAAAGCTGAAATCGTTGCTTCCTTCGAGCGCGCGAAGAAGTAATTCTTACTTTTGATGCTAAGCCCCGCATGTCGGGGCTTTTTTGTGTCCTGATGCGAGTGCGGCAGGCACATAAAACAACGCCACCCGAAGGTGGCGCGTTTTACCTGTCGGCTTTCAAACTGCCTCTGCGTTGGCTTTACTCGCTCACCCCAGTCACGTACTGATGTACGCTCCTGGGGATTCTCTGCGTCGCCGCCTTGATGCAACTCGAAATCCATCGGGTATATATCAGTACTGGTCTCTGTCTAACCAGTTACCGCTTTCAATCAGCGTTAAGCCATCAACCGGACGTTGGTACACGTACATCCATGCACTTCCGTACGGCGTTTGAATTAGCTGGCGTGCGTATTCACCACCACGGGTACGCAGAGCGTCAAGCTCTGCCAGCGTGGCGTTATCAATACGATAAACTTCCCCGTGTACTGTTCCATTTCCCGGAACGGCGCCTGGATAGTGGCCCAGGCTGTACAACTGGTAGTTGTCGATACTGAAATTTCCCAGCAACAGGGCATTGGTCATCCAGTGGCTGTTGCCTTGTTTGGTTCGTAAACTGCCATAGACAAATATTCGCATTGCTAAAACTCGAACTGATAGAGCAAATCAAGTGCCTGATCTACGCCAGACACTGCTTCCAGATATAGCTTAGGCATCAGACGATAACGTAGCGTGAGTGTCGCTAAGGAGTCAAATATACCCACACCATATTTCACCTGCAGACCTGGCAGTACGTATCCGCTGACAACGACCTGAGATGAGTCACCCACCCCTTGCGTGTCCAGTGCCAGATTGCTTACGCCAAATGTCTCCCCGATTTTACCCACAACCTGACCACTTTGTGCAACCCCCAGGCCAATAAGCATTGAAGTCATCGCCGCGCTGTCGCTCTGTTCACTATCCAGTCCTTGCCCACGAAGCAGGTAGGACAGCGCCATTTGCTGCGACATCGCCGGGTCGGAGAAGATCTCCGCTTTCGGTTCATCAGCCGTGCCCGTGACGCGAACGCCGGCGATCACGTCATCTTCTGTAGCATCCGGGTTACGAATCGCTTCAATATTGAGCAACGGCTGATCCGGCGGACCGGAGAATAACAGCTCGCCCTTACGCACAATCAGATCCTGACCATAGGCATGGAAGCGACCGCTCGGGATATTAATCTGCCCGTTAAGCCCCAGCCCCTGTTTATCCTGCACCACCTTCAGATCGCCCGTCAGACGCGCTTTCAGACCAAAGGCATCAAGACGCACGTTATTACCGACGTGGATGTTCAGGTTGCTGTTGATCGGGATCCCGGCGGTCTGTGGTTTCTCGGGCTGCAGATCGTTATTAAGCATCACCATATCGCTGGACACCCCTACCGCGCTTTCCGGCAGATCGTGGACCACGATACGCGCCCACGGCACATCGACATTGCCGTTCAGGGTAAACAGGCTCGGTGTCGCTTCAAATTCCACATCCGGCGAGACATCCAGACGCACCATCGGCGGCACGGTGATCCGCACCCGGCTGCCTTTCGCCGCAACGCGCGCCCGCCAATTGTCTATTTGACTCCAGTCTGCGTCGCCGCTCAGGTTGATTTCCCCCTGCTGCGTACGCACCACACCCGCCAACGTTGAGCGTGTTCCGGTGAAGTTAACGGCTAACTGGCTTGGCTGCATGTCAAACGGCATAAAGTTACCGTCGATATCCAGTCCGCTCAGTTGCAGTTGTCCAAGCAGTTGCGGGCTTTGCACATCGCCGCCCAGACGCAGGTTGGCGTTGATCGTCCCCGCAGCCTTTTCACCACGTGAGAAGATAGGGTTCACCATCGCCAGATTGAAGTTGCGGATATTGACGTTGCCGCCCAGGTTACGGCGCCCTTGTGGATCCGTCACCTGCACCTTTCCGTCAAACTGCCCGTTATTAGTCAGGCGAATCAGCCAGCCCAGCTCGGCACGGTTGTCGTGCAGGTCGGCGGTCAGATTCAACGTTTCAAATACCACAGGCAGCGGCGCATCGTTCACGCTTTGCGTGACCTTCACGTTACGCCCGGAAAGCGTGACCTGCCCCTGCGGCAGCCCCTCTTTGGTCGTGTCCCAACTGACATCGGCTTTGCCGGTGAACACCCCGCTGGCCTGAGTCGTATCCGGCATAAACGGTTTCAGCATCGCCAGGTCGAAACGGTTGAGATTCACCACCGCGCGTCCTTCTGCACCAGCATCAATGGTTTGTGGTACGCACAGCTCCGCATTCGGGTTGTTCCAGCAATGCGGTCCAATGCTGATTTTTTGCTCCTGATTGCGATAATCCAACGCGATCGCACGATTGAGCGCCCACGGACCAACCGGCGTCTGGAAACGGGTATTGCTTAATTCCCCTTTCCAGCGCTGCTCTTTGCGATCAAAGCTGCCTGCCAGGGAGAGCTGCCCTGAGACCGGCTCGCCCTGGATGCGCAGCTGTAGCTCATGCTGCTTCTCACTGCCTTTGGCATCGAGCGTCACCAGGCCGATATTCACGTCCGGTTGTACAATCCGTTCTACGCGAACGTTGAGATTACCGGCGATTTGCTCCGCCGATTTCACGTCGCCTTCGACGCGAACCTGAGCAACGGAAAGCTCCTGCCAGCGCAGGCCGCGGGCGGTGATGTCCGCCAACAGCTGTGGCGCTTCTACCGTACCACGAACTTTTACCAGCCCTTTCGCCGTGCCGCCTAATCCCGGCAGTGCGTTATCCAGGCTCGGGGCATCAATCGTCGCGTCGAGATTGAGGTCCTTAACCCCCAGCTCCCCTTTCACGTCCGCACTGTTGCGCCCCAGTTCCAGATGCAGGCCCGGGATCGTCCACTGCAGGTAGCTGTTCCCCTTCAGCGAGCCGTTTACATTAACCTTGTTCTGCTTCACGTTACCGGTCAGCTTCAGCTCAGGAATCTCCATCTGCCAGCTTCCGCCGTACAGACTGCCGCGCGTTTTCACCAGACCATTCAGCTTTGACGGCCAGTCCGGGATTGTTTTCGCGGTGTTGATACCATCCAGCGTTAACTCCCCGCGCCAGCTGATCGCCTGCTGCCAGTCCACCAGCGCTTTCAGTTCGGTTTTCCCTTCCAGCGCCGCAATGCTCAGTTTGTCGAGATTAATCTGCTGTTCGTTGCCTTTGGCGTCCAGCGTAATGGTAGCCGGAGGAATATCCTGCCCTTTCACCGCGGTACGCATCGACAACGTATAGTCGGTCATTTTACCGGTCAGCTTGAGCTTAATGTCATCGGCCTGGAAT
>NZ_JAHLQZ010000281.1:0-3858 GCF_018919505.1 Citrobacter sp. S55_ASV_140 | reverse complement strand
AGATGTGTATAAGAGACAGCCCCACACCCGCCCGCACCATTGCACAAATTGAAGCAGCGCTATGGGTTTCTATTACCATGCGGCGTTTCACCTGATGCTCATTAAACAAGGTATCCAGAAGCTGACGGTAGCTGTCGGTCCGCGACAGGCTGATGTAGTTTTCGCCCTGAAAATCCTGGGGGGTGAGCACGGATTTCTCGGCCAGCGGATGTTCCTGTGGCAGCACGCATACTTCATCCAGCGCCAGCAATTCTGTACGTTTAGTGCCGGCGGGAGTATGCAGAGTTTCTGTGATGCCCAGATCGTGGCGTTGCGCCGACAGCCACTCTTCCAGCAATGGTGACTCCTGCGGCACTATCTGAATATTGACCTGCGGGTAGCGTGTGAGGAACGGCTGCAGCAGCGGCGGTAAAAAAGATTGTGAGAATACCGGCAGGCAGACAATCGATAATTCGCCCTGACGAAATTCGCGCAGGCTTTCAGCGGCGCTCACAATCCTGTCCAGACCATACCAGGAACGTTGCACCTCTTCAAACAGACGTAACCCTTGCACGGTCGGATGCAGCCTGCCACGCGAACGTTCGAATAGCGTTAATCCCAGCACTTTCTCGAATCGGGCCAGTTCCCGACTGACGGTCGGCTGCGAGGTATGTAGCATCCGCGCGGCTTCCGTCAGATTGCCTGCGGTCATGATGGCGTGAAAAATTTCAACATGGCGTAGGTTAACGGCGGGCATGGCGAATCCTCGAATGATGTAATCCATATCATTTTTGCATAGACTCACGATAAAACGATATTTTTTATTCTTTTCGGGCTGTGGCGTAATCATAAAAAAGCCAATACCGGAGCACACCATGCCACGCCCACTCAATAGCACTGATACCGATCTCACCGCCGACAACCTGCTACGCCTGCCCGCTGAATTTGGCTGCCCGGTGTGGGTGTATGATGCACAGATTATCCGCGCGCAGATTGCCAAACTGAGCCAGTTTGACGTGGTGCGTTTTGCCCAGAAGGCATGCTCAAATATTCATATTCTGCGCCTGATGCGCGAGCAGGGCGTGAAGGTCGATTCCGTCTCGCTGGGCGAAATTGAACGCGCGCTGGCGGCGGGTTTTGAGCCGGGAAAAGATGAGATTGTCTTTACCGCCGATATGATCGATGGCGCGACGCTCGCCCGGGTGCATGAATTGAGCATTCCGGTTAATGCCGGTTCAGTGGATATGCTGGAGCAACTGGGTCAGCTTTCGCCGGGCCATCGCGTGTGGCTACGCGTGAACCCTGGCTTTGGTCATGGACATAGTCAGAAAACCAACACCGGTGGCGAGAACAGCAAACACGGTATCTGGTACAGCGATCTACCGGCGGCGCTGGAAGTGATCCAGCGCTATCAGTTGAAGTTGGTGGGTATTCATATGCATATCGGATCCGGCGTCGACTACGGCCATCTGGAACAGGTATGCGGCGCGATGGTGCGTCAGGTTGTCGAGTTTGGTCAGGATCTGGAGGCGATTTCCGCGGGCGGCGGGCTGTCGATCCCGTATCGCGAGGGGGAAGAGGCGATCGATACCGATCACTACTTTGGGTTATGGAACGCCGCGCGCGATCAAATTGCGCGTCATCTGGGTCACGCTGTCAAACTGGAGATCGAACCGGGCCGTTTTCTGGTGGCGGAATCCGGCGTGCTGGTGGCGCAGGTGCGCAGCGTAAAAGCGATGGGCAGCCGTCACTTTGTGCTGATTGACGCCGGTTTTAACGATCTGATGCGCCCGGCGATGTACGGCAGCTATCACCATATTTCCGCGCTGGCGGGGGATGGTCGTTCGCTGGAAAATGCGCCGCAGATTGAAACCGTGGTGGCCGGGCCGCTGTGTGAGTCCGGCGACGTGTTTACCCAGCAGGAAGGTGGAAATGTGGAAACCCGTCTGCTGCCAGCGGTGGTGCCGGGTGATTACCTGGTGCTGCATGATACCGGGGCGTACGGTGCGTCAATGTCGTCAAACTACAATAGCCGCCCGCTGCTGCCGGAAGTGTTGTTTGATCACGGCGTGGCGCGACTGATCCGTCGTCGTCAGACTATTGATGAGCTACTGGCGCTGGAATTAATCTGAATACAGCGTTGTGAAATGCCGGATAAGCGTAGCGCCATCCGGCATCTGATTACTTAAAGTACGGCCCTGTTGTCACCGATTCCCGCAACACCAGTTTGCCGGTAAACGGTGGGATCGGCTCTACGCTCTCACCGTTGGCCAGACGGATAGCCTGGTCAATTGCCGTTGTTATCATGGCGTCAATCGGCAGATAGACGGTAGAGAGTCCCGGCTCCAGCCATTTAGCGCTGGGCGCATCGTCAAAACCAAAGAGCGAGACGTCCGTCGGGATCTTCAGGCCAGCCTGATGCAAGGCTTTTGATGCACCTAATGCCATGTCATCGTTACAGGCGAAGAGAGCGCTGAATGTCACCCCTTCCTCCAGCAGCTCACGACAGGCTTCATAGCCACGCGTCATCGTTGAATCGCCGTATTTAACCTTGCCGGGGTCCCAGGGAATACCGTTTTTTTCCAGCGCTTTACGATATCCCATCAAACGTGATTTACCGGTAGGGGTATGGCCCGGCACGGTGATGCAGGCAATATCGCTATGCCCCTGGGAGATCAGATAATTGACCGCCTGGAACGCGGCTTCTTCCTGTTCAAAGAAAATCGCGCGATCGCGGGCCTGACTGACATCACGGTTAATGACCAGCAACGGCATAGCAATGCTGTTCATCAGTGACATAATCGCCTGCTCACTCATATAACGGGTATAGAGAATAATGGCATCACACTGCCTGTCGGCCAGCATTTGCACGGCTTCCTGTTCACGCTCCGGCGTGTCGTGACCGTCGGTGACGATCAACTGCTTACCGTGAGATTCCGTCTGGCGCGAAGCCTGTTGCAGCAGGCGGCCAAAGTAGAATCCATCAAACGTGGAAACCACCAGGCCAATGCTATTGCTGGTACGGTTCGCTAAAGAACGCGCTAAAAAATTGGGTCGATAATCAAGTGCCTGCATGGCCTTAAACACTTTCTGGCGCGTGCTCTCTTTTACCTGACCCGTACCATTCAGCACGCGCGAAACGGTCGCTTTTGAGACGCCAGCATGTCGTGAAACGTCCAACATCGTGGTCATGACGCTATCCTGGTTAATCGTTTGACGAAGAATTGCCCGGCTCTGTCAGCGTCGAAACGGAATGGCGGCGCACCAGAGTTGGGTTAAATACGTGGGTGATTTCAGGCGCGGGTCGCTTCTCCGCCAGCGCAAGCGCCAGTTCAGCGGCCTGGGTCGCCATCGTCACTATCGGATAGCGTACCGTGGTCAAACGTGGACGCACATAGCGGGAAACCAGCACATCATCGAAGCCGATCAGGGAAATTTCGCCTGGTACATCAATGCCGTTATCATTTAACACGCCCATCGCGCCAGCCGCCATTGAGTCGTTATAGCAGGCTACAGCCGTGAAGTTTTTACCACGGCCAAGCAACTCGGTCATGGCCTGCTCACCGCCGCTCTCATCCGGCTCGCCAAAGGTCACCAGCCGATCGTTAATCGGTATATTGCTCTCCGTCAGCGCATCGTAATAGCCTTGCAGGCGATCCTCCGCATCTGAAATGGTGTGATTGGAGCACAGATAACCGATACGGGTATGGCCCTGCTGAATAAGGTGTCGGGTAGCCAACCACGCGCCGAAGCGGTCATCGAGGGCAACGCAGCGTTGTTCGAATCCTGGCAGAATTCGGTTGATTAATACCATGCCGGGGATTTGCTTCATTAATGAAGCCAGATCTGCATCCGGGATGATTTTGGCGTGGACAACAA
>NZ_JAHLQZ010000280.1:0-3945 GCF_018919505.1 Citrobacter sp. S55_ASV_140 | reverse complement strand
GTATCAGGGTTGGGCATTCATAAATCCGGTCGACATGATGGGGCAGGACCTGTGGGTCTCCTTTATGCAATTGCTGCCCTATATGTATATGCTACAGACCGGGATTCTGATTTTGTTTGCCGTGCTTTTCTGTTGGGTCTCTGCAGGGTTCTGGACTGCGCTGATGGGCTTCCTGCAACTGCTGATTGGGCGAGATAAGTACAGTATCTCCGCCTCAACGGTCGGGGACGAACCACTGAATCCTGAACACCGCACCGCACTGATTATGCCTATCTGTAACGAGGACGTTGACCGCGTATTCGCGGGGCTGCGCGCCACGTGGGAGTCAGTTAAAGCCACGGGCAACGCCGAGCATTTTGATGTTTACATCCTGAGCGACAGCTACAATCCTGATATCTGCGTAGCGGAACAAAAAGCGTGGATGGAACTGATTGCCGAAGTGCAGGGCGAAGGGCAGATTTTCTACCGTCGTCGTCGTCGTCGTGTGAAGCGCAAAAGCGGCAACATCGATGACTTCTGCCGCCGCTGGGGGAATCAGTACAGCTATATGGTGGTGCTGGATGCTGACTCCGTGATGAGCGGTGACTGTCTGAGCGGTCTGGTTCGTCTGATGGAAGCGAATCCTAACGCCGGGATTATCCAGTCTTCACCGAAGGCTTCCGGTATGGATACGCTGTATGCGCGTTGCCAGCAGTTCGCGACCCGTGTTTATGGCCCGTTGTTTACCGCCGGGCTTCACTTCTGGCAGTTGGGTGAATCGCACTACTGGGGTCATAACGCCATCATTCGCGTGAAGCCGTTTATTGAGCACTGTGCGCTTGCGCCGTTACCTGGCGAAGGTTCATTTGCAGGCTCGATCCTCTCCCATGACTTCGTGGAAGCGGCATTAATGCGTCGTGCCGGCTGGGGCGTGTGGATCGCTTACGATCTGCCGGGTTCTTATGAAGAGCTGCCGCCAAACCTGTTGGATGAGCTCAAGCGTGACCGTCGCTGGTGTCATGGCAACCTGATGAACTTCCGTCTGTTCCTGGTTAAGGGGATGCATCCGGTTCACCGCGCGGTGTTCCTCACCGGCGTTATGTCCTATCTGTCAGCGCCGTTGTGGTTCATGTTCCTCGCGTTGTCTACCGCATTGCAGGTAGTCCATGCGTTGACGGAGCCGCAGTACTTCCTGCAACCGCGGCAGCTATTCCCGGTCTGGCCGCAGTGGCGTCCTGAACTGGCGATCGCGCTGTTTGCTTCCACCATGGTGCTGCTGTTCCTGCCGAAGCTGCTGAGTATTTTGCTTATCTGGTGTAAAGGGACGAAAGAGTACGGCGGATTTATTCGCGTCACGCTGTCGTTGCTGCTGGAGGTTCTGTTCTCCGTGCTGCTGGCGCCGGTGCGTATGCTGTTCCATACCGTTTTCGTGGTGAGCGCATTCCTCGGTTGGGAAGTGGTGTGGAATTCGCCGCAGCGTGATGACGATTCCACCCCGTGGGGGGAAGCATTTATGCGTCACGGTTCTCAGCTCTTGCTGGGGCTGGTGTGGGCTGTGGGTATGGCCTGGCTGGATCTGCGTTTTCTGTTCTGGCTGGCGCCGATTGTCTTCTCGCTGATCCTCTCGCCGTTTGTTTCCGTAATTTCCAGTCGTTCTACGGTTGGGTTACGAACCAAACGCTGGAAGCTGTTCCTGATCCCGGAAGAGTACTCTCCGCCGCAGGTGCTGGTGGATACAGATACCTATCTGGTAATGAACCGTAATCGTACGCTGGATGACGGTTTTATGCATGCTGTGTTTAACCCGTCGTTTAACGCGCTGGCTACGGCAATGGCGACTGCTCGCCACCGTGTGAGTAACGTACTTGAGATTGCACGCGACCGTCATGTGGAGCAGGCGCTGAACGAAACGCCGGAGAAACTGAATCGCGATCGTCGCCTTGTGCTGTTAAGCGATCCAGTAACCATGGCGCGTTTGCACTATCGCGTCTGGAATTCACCTGATAGGTATTCTTCGTGGGTGAATTACTATCAGGGGCTGACCCTGAATCCGTTAGCGCTCAGGAAAAAATAAGCGTTCTGTAAAGTGAAAATACCGGCCTGGTGCCGGTATTTTTTTATACTGAATAAAAAGAGTCATGGGGTACCAGATGCGAATAGCGGCAGTAGCGATAATGGTCTTGTTCCTGAGCGGATGCGGCAGCATCATTAGCCGGACCATTCCAGGACAAGGGCATGGCAACCAATACTATCCGGGCGTACAGTGGGATGTCCGGGATTCCGCATGGCGCTACGTCACCATCCTCGACCTGCCGTTTTCGCTGGTGTTTGATACGCTGTTGTTACCGCTCGACATTCACCATGGGCCTTACGAGTAGTTATCGTTCATCCCATTCATCAGCTGCGGTCTGACCCTCTTCGGTATCAAGGGGAGGCTCCAGCTGAAATTCACCTTCGTCCCATTCGTGAAGCGTGTTTTCTTCCTGCCACTCCTGACGAATTTCAATCTCATCATAATCACCATCAAAAACGCTTTGCGCCGCTTCACCGCTTAGCATTGGCAGACATTCGCCATCGACATCATCCTCATCGGCAAAGAATTCTGCTTGCCACATAATGTCGCCATCCTGTAGCACGTATTTTTGTACGCTTAGCTGCTGAACACTGGCATCGTCAGCCTCCAGACCTGGGTTATCTGCCAGAAACACTTCACGAGCAGCATCAATAGCCTCTTCCAGCGTGGCATAAAAATACATGTCATTCTTTGCCATAATCTTCTCCTAAGGTGAACAATAAATGGTGATGATTCAATCTATAGACCTCGATCCGCGGAGCGTCAAACCCATTGACTGCAGAGCTAACCTAAATGAATGCCAGCCGTTGGTAGCGACGACAGGGTTTTATGATGACGTCTTCGATTGGTATGGAAAAATTTACAATGCGAGATACTGAAGTTGGCGTAATGGACGACCGCGAATTTGAGAAAAAAAGGTAATGTGTGTGGTTAGCAGTGGCGTAATGAAAATCAAATAAATAAACGATACTGTTATATAAATGAATCTTCAGATTTAATACGTATTTACTCGTGTTTTTGCTTGCAGTAATGCCCATTGTTCTGATGAGAGGATGTCTAACCTTATTAAAATAAAGGAAAAAATATTTATTAATGTAAAGAAATCACAGAGGTAATTACTGAGAGATACTGAACTCAAGAGGCGGAAAAGTAATGACTAAGTATCCGCCATGTGCAACATCTGTTAATGGCGTGAGGCGTTTTAAAAAAGGATACATAATAATAGATGATTAATACCAGGTGTTATAAATGGATAAAAAATCATTAAATAATAAATGAATAAATATCACTGAAGTTGTACGGCTATATAGATTGCAAATGCTTATGCTTTATTATATAAAATGCCAACTCAAGAATACTCCTAAGGATGTTATGGAAAACAGTAATTCAAATAACAGGAAGTTGATGGCGTTCTATATAACTTGCTTAATCAGCTATATTCTTGGTGGGTTATGTCTTACACAGTTTAAATTAACAATACAAAGTGTTCCGCAAACAATATATTTGATTATCATAGTAGGTTTATTCTTTTTATATGGAATTATTTTCCTGTTTATGTTGTTTCAGTATTTATGCAGAAAAGATCTAACATGTCTCATAGTCTTAGGTATGGCATTTCTTAGCAATAATATTTTCTTTGTGGAAACTATCTATATCGTTCAGGATTTAATCAATGATCACACTTCGATAGAAAAAAGAACTAACGATATCGCTATATTCTATTATTTTCGCCAGCTGAGTTTTATTGCTTTATTATTTGTATCCTTGAAATCTTATAAAGCATCTTCGACAATCCTTGAAACCAAAGAAAGAGAACCATGCTATATAGCGGTAGCATTTTTGATCATGTTGGCTATCGCTGTCCTGGCACATAGCCTGGCCAGTTATAACCC
>NZ_JAHLQZ010000027.1:0-37221 GCF_018919505.1 Citrobacter sp. S55_ASV_140 | reverse complement strand
CGCTTTGCCTTTCTGGTGGTGTGTCATAGGCTTATTTTGCCGTCATTGGACTACGCGATACGTCGCCATGTCTGATGTTTGCAGGGCTGCATGCCTGCCACGACCAGAAATGCGTAGGGTTTGGTGATTTATTCAGTTGCCAAACCCGCTTGAGTATTGAGATAATTTTCAGTCTGACTCTCGCAATATCTTATGAGGTTTCAGTTCATGTCCTGCTGCGCTGGGTGTCTGCGAAGCGGGTTTACCATTAACGAATAGTCTTAGTAGTACCGAAAAAATGGCAGAGAAACGCAATATCTTTCTGGTTGGGCCTATGGGTGCCGGAAAAAGCACTATTGGGCGGCAGTTAGCTCAACAACTCAATATGGAATTTTACGATTCTGATCAAGAGATTGAGAAACGAACCGGAGCTGATGTGGGCTGGGTCTTCGATGTAGAAGGTGAAGACGGCTTCCGTGATCGCGAAGAAAAAGTCATCAACGAGTTGACGGAAAAACAGGGTATTGTGCTGGCAACTGGCGGTGGCTCTGTAAAATCACGTGAAACACGTAACCGTCTCTCCGCGCGTGGCGTCGTGGTCTATCTTGAAACGACAATTGAAAAACAACTTGCGCGTACTCAACGTGACAAGAAACGCCCGCTGCTGCAGGTAGAATCACCGCCTCGTGAAGTTCTGGAAGCGTTGGCTGACGAACGCAATCCTCTGTACGAAGAGATTGCCGACGTGACCATTCGCACCGACGATCAGAGCGCAAAAGTCGTAGCAAACCAGATTATTCATATGTTGGAAAGCAACTAATTCTGGCCGAATACACACTCGTCTGCGGGTACAAGTAACTAAGGTGGATGTCGCGTAATGGAGAGGATCACAGTCACTCTCGGGGAACGTAGTTACCCTATCACTATCGCGGCTGGTTTGTTCAATGAGCCAGCTTCATTCTTACCGCTGAAATCGGGCGATCAGGTTATGTTGGTGACCAACGAAACCCTGGCTCCCCTGTATCTCGATAAGGTTCGCGGCGTACTTGAACAGGCGGGTGTTAACGTTGATAGCGTTATCCTTCCCGATGGCGAACAGTATAAAAGCCTGACGGTTCTGGATACGGTTTTCACCGCATTACTGCAAAAACCGCACGGTCGAGATACCACGTTGGTCGCACTTGGCGGCGGCGTGATTGGCGACCTGACCGGTTTCGCGGCAGCCAGCTACCAGCGCGGTGTTCGTTTCATTCAAGTTCCGACAACTCTGTTGTCGCAGGTCGACTCCTCCGTCGGCGGCAAAACCGCCGTAAACCATCCCCTCGGTAAAAACATGATTGGCGCGTTTTACCAACCAGCCTCCGTGGTGGTGGATCTCGATTGTCTGAAAACGCTTCCTGCGCGTGAGCTGGCATCGGGGCTGGCGGAAGTCATCAAATACGGCATCATTCTTGACGGTGAGTTTTTCAACTGGCTGGAAGACAATCTGGACGCGTTATTGCGTCTGGACGGTCCGGCAATGGCGTACTGTATTCGCCGTTGTTGTGAGCTGAAAGCAGAAGTTGTCGCAGCAGACGAGCGCGAAATGGGCTTACGTGCTTTACTGAATCTGGGACACACGTTCGGCCATGCGATCGAAGCTGAAATGGGTTATGGCAATTGGTTACATGGTGAAGCCGTCGCAGCAGGTATGGTAATGGCTGCTCGTACGTCAGAACGTCTGGGTCAGTTTAGCTCTGCGGATACGCAGCGCATCATTACGCTGCTACAGCGAGCAGGCTTACCGGTTAATGGGCCACGTGAAATGTCCACCGAGGCCTATTTGCCGCATATGCTGCGAGATAAAAAAGTGTTAGCGGGAGAGATTCGTTTAGTGCTTCCGCAGGCAATAGGGAAGAGTGAAGTGCGCGGCGGAGTGTCGCACGAGGTGGTTCTTAACGCTATTGCTGATTGCCAGCAGGCGTAACAACAAGAAAGGTCCGACGTACGTTGCGAAACGTAGGTCTTTTAGCTTCAGGTTACGTGCAAAGTTGTAAGCATTAACCTTTGAGTGGGGTGTTAAATGGATGAATTCAAACCAGAAGACGAGCTGAAACCCGATCCCAGCGATCGTCGTACTGGTCGTTCTCGTCAATCGTCTGAACGCGATAATGAGCCGCAAATCAATTTTGATGATGTTGATCTGGATGCTGACGATCGCCGTCCTGCGCGCGCACGTAAAGAGCGTGAAGAAGAGCGGGACATCGAAGAAGACTATGAATCTGATGACGATGCGGTGGATGAAGAGCGTGTAGAACGTCGTCCGCGCAAGCGTAAGAAAGCGGTCAGTAAACCTGCCTCTCGTCAGTATATGATGATGGGTGTGGGCGTGCTGGTGCTGCTGCTGTTGATCATCGGTATTGGTTCTGCGCTGAAAGCCCCCTCATCTTCTTCCAGTGAACAGACGGCGTCCGGCGAGAAGAGCATCGATCTTTCTGGCAGCAATGCGACGGATCAGGCGAACACGAATACGCCTGCAACGGGCGCTGAGCAGACTGCGGGCAATACCCAGCAGGATGTTTCCCTGCCGCCGATTTCCTCTACCCCAACTCAAGGCCAGACGCCTGCGGCAACTGAAGGTCAGCAGCGTGTTGAAGTGCAGGGCGATCTGAACAATGCGCTGACGCAACCGCAAGGTCAGGAGCAGGTTAACAACGTCGTGGTGAACTCTACGCTGCCGACCGAACCTGCGACCGTCGCACCAGTTCGTAATGGTACTGCTGCGCGCCAGACTGCCAAAACGGAAACGGTTGAACGTCCTGCTGCTACGCACCAGGAGCGTAAACAGGCCGTCATTGAGCCGAAGAGCAAACCGCAGACCACGGTGAAAGCGACGACGACAGAGCCGAAACCTGTTGCTCAGGTAAAACCAACCGCGACTGCGCCGACGACCACAACCAAAGCGCCTGTGGTAACCGCTGCGCCAAAAGCGACAGCAGAACCGAAAGCAACCGCGGCGACGACGTCTGCACAGACTGCGACACCTGCGCCAACCGCGACGGCAACGCCTGTGGCTGGCGGAGCGAAAAGTACAGGAAATATTGGCGCGTTAAAATCTGCGCCGTCCGGCCATTACACGCTGCAGCTCAGCAGTTCTTCTAACTACGACAACCTGAACGGTTGGGCGAAGAAAGAAAACCTGAAGAACTACGTGGTGTATCAGACGACGCGTAACGGTCAACCGTGGTATGTTCTGGTGACGGGCGTGTATGCATCTAAAGAAGATGCGAAACGTGCAGTGTCTACGTTACCCGCCGATATTCAGGCGAAAAATCCGTGGGCAAAACCGCTGCACCAGGTTCAGGCCGATTTGAAGTAAGATAGGATATGTTCTGCAATGGTTTGCTGTTTCGCCCAATTGCGGGACAAAGACTAAAGCGCAGGATGCTGTCGGAGCTTTCTCCACAGCCGGAGAAGGTGTAATTAGTTAGTCAGCATGAAAAAAAATCGCGCTTTTTTGAAATGGGCAGGGGGAAAATACCCCCTGCTTGATGATATCAAACGGCATTTACCCCAGGGTGAGTGTCTGATTGAACCCTTCGTAGGGGCCGGGTCGGTGTTTCTCAACACCGACTTTTCTCGTTATATCCTTGCCGATATCAACAGCGACCTCATCAGTCTCTATAACATCGTGAAGACCCGTACCGATGAGTACGTGCAGGCTTCGCGCGAGCTGTTTATGCCTGAAACTAATCAGGCTGAGGTGTACTACCAGTTCCGGGACGAATTTAATACCTGCCAGGACCCGTTCCGCCGCGCAGTGCTATTCCTGTATCTGAACCGCTTTGGTTACAACGGGTTGTGCCGTTATAACCTGCGCGGTGAGTTTAACGTACCGTTTGGTCGTTATAAAAAACCTTATTTCCCGGAAGCCGAGTTATACCATTTTGCTGAAAAAGCGCAGAATGCGGAGTTCCATTGCCTTTCCTATGAAGAGTGCATGGACCGTGCGGATATCAACTCCGTAGTCTATTGTGACCCGCCTTATGCACCGCTTTCGGCGACGGCAAATTTCACCGCGTATCATACCAACAGCTTTAGCCCGAAAGAGCAGGCGCATTTGGCCGAGATGGCAGAAAAGCTGGTCAGTAAGCAGATTCCGGTGTTAATTTCGAACCATGACACGCCCGATACTCGTGAGTGGTACCGGGCAGCGAAACATTTTCAGGTCAAAGTGCGGCGCAGCATCAGCAGCAATGGCGGCACGCGTAAAAAGGTGAACGAACTGCTGGCGCTGTATAAACCAGGAGTCGCAACGCCTGTGAAAAAATAATTCTCAAGGAGAAGCGGATGAAACAGTATTTGATCGCCCCCTCAATTCTGTCGGCTGATTTTGCCCGCCTGGGCGAAGACACCGCGAGAGCGCTGACTGCCGGTGCCGATGTAGTACACTTCGACGTCATGGACAATCACTACGTACCGAACTTGACCATCGGACCGATGGTTCTGAAATCGCTGCGTAAATATGGCATCACCGCCCCGATTGATGTTCACCTGATGGTGAAACCGGTCGATCGTATTGTCCCTGACTTCGCCGCCGCTGGCGCCAGCATCATTACTTTCCATCCGGAAGCCTCCGAGCACGTTGATCGTACCTTGCAGCTGATCAAAGAGCATGGCTGTAAAGCGGGCCTGGTGTTTAACCCGGCAACGCCTTTAAGCTACCTGGACTACGTCATGGATAAGCTGGATGTGATCCTGCTGATGTCCGTTAACCCAGGCTTTGGCGGACAGTCTTTCATCCCGCAAACGCTGGATAAGCTGCGTGAAGTGCGTCGTCGTATTGATGAATCTGGCTATGACATCCGCCTGGAAGTTGATGGTGGCGTCAAGGTGAACAACATCGGTGAAATCGCGGCGGCGGGTGCAGATATGTTTGTTGCAGGCTCCGCTATTTTCGACCAACCAGACTACAAAAAAGTCATTGATGAAATGCGCAATGAACTGGCGAAGGTAAGTCATGGATAAGTTTCAGGATATTCGGGGCGCCGCTTTTGACCTCGACGGCACGCTGGTCGACAGCGCGCCGGGATTAGCCGCAGCGGTGGATATGGCGCTGTATGCGCTGGAACTGCCGGTTGCTGGTGAAGAACGTGTAATCACCTGGATTGGTAATGGTGCAGATGTACTGATGGAGCGCGCGCTGGCGTGGTCTCGTCAGGAGCGCGCGACATTACGTAAAACGATGGGTAAACCCCCCATTGATGATGATATTCCT
Source organism: Citrobacter sp. S55_ASV_140 (assembly GCF_018919505.1). Classification (NCBI taxonomy): domain Bacteria; kingdom Pseudomonadati; phylum Pseudomonadota; class Gammaproteobacteria; order Enterobacterales; family Enterobacteriaceae; genus Citrobacter; species Citrobacter sp. S55_ASV_140. The sequence continues at coordinate 31,985 of NZ_JAHLQZ010000027.1, read as the reverse complement.
GCTGAGGAACAGGTACGTATTTTGCGTAAGCTGTTCGACAGGTACTACGGCGATGTCGCAGAAGAGGGGACATTCCTGTTCCCTGATGTTGCCGACACGCTGGGCGCGTTGCATGCTAAAGGTTTGCCGCTGGGTCTGGTGACCAACAAACCAACCCCGTTTGTCGCGCCATTGCTCGAGGCGTTAGATATCGCCAAATACTTCAGCGTGGTCATCGGTGGTGACGACGTGCAGAATAAAAAACCACACCCGGATCCGCTGCTGCTGGTGGCAAGTAAGCTTGGCATCAAGCCTGAGCAAATGCTCTTCGTAGGGGATTCTCGTAATGATATTCAGGCGGCTAAGGCTGCTGGTTGTCCGTCCGTTGGTCTGACGTATGGCTACAACTACGGTGAGTCTATCGCATTGAGCGAGCCCGATGTCATGTACAACCGCATTAATGAACTATTGCCCGCTCTCGGGCTTCCGCATAGCGAAAATCAGGAATCGAAAAATGACTAAGCCCATCGTTTTTAGTGGCGCACAGCCCTCAGGTGAATTGACCATTGGCAACTATATGGGTGCGCTGCGTCAGTGGGTGAACATGCAGGATGACTACCATTGCATCTACTGCATCGTTGACCAACATGCCATTACCGTTCGTCAGGATGCTCAGCAACTGCGTAAAGCAACGCTGGATACGCTGGCGCTGTATCTGGCATGCGGGATCGATCCTGAAAAAAGCACCATTTTTGTTCAGTCGCACGTACCGGAACACGCACAGTTAGGCTGGGCGCTGAACTGCTACACCTATTTCGGCGAGCTGAGCCGTATGACCCAGTTCAAAGATAAATCTGCACGTTACGCAGAGAACATCAACGCCGGTCTGTTTGATTATCCGGTACTGATGGCGGCAGACATTCTGCTGTATCAGACCAATCAGGTACCGGTTGGCGAAGATCAGAAACAGCATCTTGAACTGAGCCGCGATATCGCTCAGCGCTTCAATGCGCTGTATGGCGACATCTTCAAAGTACCGGAACCGTTCATCCCTAAATCCGGCGCGCGCGTGATGTCGCTGCTGGAGCCGACGAAAAAAATGTCCAAGTCGGATGACAACCGCAACAACGTGATCGGTCTGCTGGAAGATCCAAAATCTGTGGTCAAAAAAATCAAACGAGCGATGACTGACTCGGAAGAGCCGCCTGTTGTTCGTTACGACGTGAAAGAAAAAGCGGGTGTTTCGAACCTGCTGGATATCCTCTCTGCCGTCACCGGCCAGAGTATTCCGGAGCTGGAACAGCACTTCGAAGGCAAAATGTATGGTCATCTGAAAGGTGAAGTCGCGGAGGCCGTTTCCGGCATGCTGACCGAGCTTCAGGAACGTTATCACCGTTTCCGTAACGATGAAGCTTTCCTGCAGAAAGTAATGAAAGACGGTGCGGAAAAAGCCAGCGCACGCGCTTCTGTTACGCTGAAAGCCGTTTACGAAGCGATTGGTTTTGTCGCCAGACCGTAATATTTTCTGCGTTGCAAAAAAACCGGGGAATCCCCGGTTTTTTTGTATCTGCGCAATAGCATCTATTACTGGTCTGCAGCCGGACCACAGCCACCAATAATTTTAGAAATTGAAATTGCTGGATGCAGGAAATAATCGTAGCTGCAGTTATTTTTTTTTTTCAATATGACCCGTACATGCGGTCAGTGTAGCCAGAACCCCAGCGACAATGGTGATTTTTGCAAATTTCAGCATGTTAAAATCCTTGTAAGATATCTATTTTTAAAATGGATGAAATCCATTTCTCGACGGTTAAGATATCAACTTAAATAAAATTTAAGTAGTCCGGATAAGGACATAGCAAGCTTTATGTAAATTATATAATTAATGAATTGGATTACTAGGCGGTTATATTTTAATTAATAATTGGTTTGCTGAAGTGAGCATGTAGCGTATTTCGTTTATTATTTATTTCTGCAGGATGATAAATACATGCCCTGAATATCAGGGCATGTATTTACATTCAATTAATGATTCGAGAACCAGTTCAGCTTATCGCGTAGTCCAACCACGCGACCGACGATAATCAGCGCTGGGCTTTCAACCTGTTGCGCTAATTCCCCGAGCTGCGTCAGCACACCGTTGACGACGCGTTGCTTCACGGAGGTACCGTTTTCTACCAGCGCAACCGGCATATTGGCCTGCATGCCAAATTCGATCAGTTTTTCCTGAATTGTGGCCGCCTGATTCAGTCCCATATAGAACACCAGCGTCTGTTTCTCTGCCGCCAGATTTTCCCAGTCCAGCTCGCCGCCGGTTTTCAGGTGTCCGGTAACCAGACGAACACTTTGCGCGTAATCGCGATGGGTCAGTGGAATACCAGAATAAGCGGAGCAACCGGAAGCCGCGGTTATACCCGGCACAACGGAGAATGGAATACCAGCGTGGCAAAGCGTTTCCAGCTCTTCACCACCGCGGCCAAAGATGAACGGGTCGCCACCTTTTAGTCGTACCACGCGCTTGCCTTGTTGCGCTTCACGCAGCAGGATCTGGTTGATTTCTTCCTGCGGTACGCAGTGGTAACCCGCGCGTTTACCGACGAATACCCGGTCCGCATCGCGGCGCACGAGGTTCATAATATCGTCGGAAACCAGACGGTCATAAACCACTACGTCGGCTTGCTGGATCTGCTGCAGCCCTTTCAACGTTAGTAACCCGGCATCGCCAGGACCGGCGCCAACCAGCACCACTTCACCACGGTGATCCAGTGGTTCGCTGAGCAACTGCTCGGTGGTTTCCTCGACAGCTTTCCGATCGTTGTTTGCCAGCGACTGCGCCAGGCGGTCATTAATGAACAATTTTTCCCAGAAGCGGCGACGTTCACCCATACTGGCAAACTGGTTTTTAACCCGGGAACGCAGTTTGCCCGCATACTGTGCGACCTGGCCAAGATGCTGAGGCAGTATGGATTCGAGTCTTTCACGCAGCAGACGGGCCAGCACCGGCGAAGTGCCGCCAGAGGAGACCGCCACCATCAGCGGCGAGCGGTCGATAATGGAGGGCATGATAAAACTGGCTGCTTTTGGCGCATCGACCACGTTGCAGAAAATACGGCGTGATTCTGCGGCGGTGCTGACGCTTTGGTTGACGACATCGTCATCGGTGGCGGCGATAACCAGCCAGCAAGGATCGAGCAGGGATTCATCGAACGGTCCCTCAACAAGCGTCAACATGCCTTCATTTGCCCATACGGTGAACTGCGGAATAAACGCCAGCGCATTAACCGTTAAACGGGCGCCCGCTTCCAGCAATAACCGCGCTTTGCGTTCTGCGACATCACCACCGCCGACGATCAAGCAGTCACGGTCACGTAGTTGACAAAATATAGGCAAATGATCCACGACATTACCCCTTAATTATTGGCAGCAGCCTCTGGCTGATTGATTTTTGCCGGAGCCGGACGCTCCGATTTTGGCGTAGCATACCAATAACCCAATCCCATGAATACGACACCGGACAAAGTATTACCGAGTGTCACCCACAGCAGGTTATGACCAATTCCGGCCAGGGTATAGGCTTCGCTGTGGTGGCCGAACCAGGAGAGGGCAAACAGCGTCATGTTGGCAACCGAGTGTTCGTAGCCGGAAGCAATAAACGCCAGCAGACACCACCAGATAGCGAGGAATTTTGCTGCGCCTTCGGTACGGATTGCCATCCAGATTGCCAGACAAACCAGCCAGTTACACAGTGCGCCCTTGAAGAACAGTACCGTCGCAGGCGCGGTGGTTTTCGCCAGTGCAACCGAATGGACGATGCTGGTATCTACCGGCAACAAGCTGCCGCCACCCCAACTGTAAAGCAGAGCGACAAACACGGAACCGACCAGATTACCCAGCCAGGTTTGCGGTAAAATTGCCCACATTTGACCGTGACTGATGGTGCCCGCTTTGACGCCGAGCGTCAGGAACATGGTGTGACCGGTAAACAGTTCAGAACCCGCGATAATGACCAGCGTTAAGGCGATACCAAAGGTTGCACCCATTACCAGAGGACGTACGGACGGGTCGAGCAGATTGCCGAGGGTGAAAATAAGAATGATGCCGAGACCGACATAGGCCCCTGCCATTGCCGAACTGACCCAGAATCCGAGCGGGTTATTAGCCGACAGGCGTGCGATGCGCGCGGCATTAGCCGCACACTTATTAATAGTGTCAGTAAACATTTGATTATCCTTTTCTCACTTCATCCTTTGCACTGCCTCTTTGTTGGCTGCCCTCGCTCACCCCAGTCACATAGTGAACTATGCTCCTGGGGATTTGCTCGGTTGCCGCCGCGATGCAGTACAAATGATTTTGTGATAACAATTAAAATGAAAAAAAAACAAAAAAGGGGAGGCGTTGCGCCCCCCAAAATTAATTAACCGCGCAACTGCACCGTGCCGTCTTTCACCCGCGCTTCGTAATGTTTCACGGAGAACTGTTCGTCTTCCATGCACAGTCCGTCGCTTAAACGAAAGCGCTGTTTTTTCAGCGGGCTGGCGACCCACAGTTCGCCCTGATGCTCAGCGATCAAGCCACGAGAAAGCACGCTGGACTCAAAGAACGGATCGATGTTGCTGATCGCAAACACCTGGTCACTGTGATACGGGCGGAAAATTGCGACCTGTTCAGTACCTAACAGGGCGCAGACGCCTGTTGCAGGCAGAATGTCATCGATTTTGCAGATGTTTTGCCACTGGCTCATGCGTTCTCCTCCACCAGAGTCACCGGGATACGCTCATAAGGCGTTGCCGGACGATGTTGTTCACGTTCAGGCACCACCTGGACGTTCGGGTCGCGTTTGTCGCTGTTGATAAAGTGCTTGAAGCGAACCTGCGCGGATGGGGTGTTAACGGTTTCTGTCCACTCGCATACCACCGCTTCACGCAGACGGGCCATCTCTTCTTCCAGATGCTCGTTCAGGCCCAGCTTGTCGTCGATGATGACCGATTTCAGATACTCAATGCCGCCTTCCAGGTTGTCTAACCACGGTGCGGTACGGGTCAGTTTGTCGGCAGTGCGGATGTAGAACATCATGAAACGATCGAGATACTTCAGCAGCGTTTCACGATCGATATCTGCCGCCAGCAGATCGGCGTGACGAGGTTTCATCCCGCCGTTACCGCAAACGTACAGGTTCCAGCCTTTTTCAGTGGCGATGATACCCACGTCTTTGCCCTGGGCTTCCGCGCATTCACGGGTACAGCCAGAGACACCGAACTTCATCTTGTGCGGCGTACGGATGCCTTTGTAGCGGTTTTCCAGCTCGACGCCGAAACCGACGCTGTCGCCCACGCCGTAACGGCACCAGGTGCTGCCCACGCAGGTTTTCGCCATACGCAACGCTTTAGCATAGGCATGACCGGTTTCGAAACCAGCTTCAATCAACTGACGCCAGATTTCCGGCAGGTCATCTTTCTGCGCGCCGAACAGGCCAATACGCTGAGAACCGGTGATTTTGGTATACAGGTTAAATTCACGTGCGATACGTCCCACGGCCACCAGACCTTCCGGTGTGATTTCACCGCCAGCGGAGCGCGGGATCACGGAGTAGGTGCCGTCTTTCTGGATATTCGCCAGGAAGTTGTCGTTGGTGTCTTGCAGCGGCGTGTGCTGAGGTTTGAGAATGTACTCATTCCAGCACGAGGCCAGCAGGGAACCGACGGTAGGTTTACACACTTCACAGCCGTAGCCTTTCCCGTGTTTTGCCAGCAACTCTTCGAAGGTTTTAATGCCTTCTACGCGAATGAGATGGAACAGTTCCTGACGCGAGTACGGGAAGTGTTCACACAGGTTGTTGTTAACTTCAATACCCTGTTTCGCCAGTTCAGCGTTCAGGACCTGCGTTACCAGCGGGATACACCCGCCGCAGCCGGTACCGGCTTTGGTTTCAGCTTTCAGCGCCGCAACGGTGTGGCAACCTTTATTGATAGCAGCAACCAGCATGCCTTTGGTGACGTCGAAGCAGGAACAAATCTGCGCGCTGTCCGGCAGTTTATCGACGCCGATAGAGGGTTTACCGCTGCCCGCGTGCGCAGGCAGGATCAATGAGTCCGGGTTTTCCGGCAGTTCGATAGCGTTCAGCACCAGTTGCAGCAGATTGCCGTAATCGCTGGTGTCGCCCACCAGAACCGCGCCGAGCAGCGTTTTGTTATCTTTGCTGACAATGAGGCGTTTGTAGACTTCTTTGCTCTCGTCGAGGTAAACGTAGCTGCGCGCGCCCGGTGTGCGGCCATGCGCGTCGCCAATCCCGCCAACGTCAACGCCGAGTAGCTTCAGCTTGGCGCTTAAATCTGCGCCTTCGAAGGCGTTTTCGGTTTCGAGGATATGGTCAACGGCGACCTGCGCCATTTTGTAGCCGGGAGCCACCAGACCATATACACGGTTGTTCCAGCTGGCGCATTCGCCGATGGCATAGATGTCCGGGTCAGAAGTCTGGCAGGTGTCGTTAATCACGATCCCACCGCGCGGAGCGACGTCCAGACCGCACTGGGTAGCCAGTTTGTCGCGTGGACGAATACCGGTAGAGAAAACGATAAAGTCGACTTCCAGTTCGCTACCATCGGCAAAACGCATGGTTTTGCGCGCTTCGACGCCTTCCTGGACAATCTCTTTCGTGTTTTTGCTGGTGTGCACACGCACGCCCATGCTTTCAATTTTGCGACGTAACTGCTCGCCACCCATATGATCCAGCTGTTCAGCCATCAGCATCGGAGCGAATTCAATCACGTGGGTTTCAACGCCGAGGTTTTTCAGCGCACCGGCGGCTTCCAGACCCAGCAGGCCACCGCCGACGACAGCGCCGCGTTTGCTACGGCGCGCGCAAGACTCAATGGCGTTGAGGTCTTCAATGGTGCGGTAAACGAAGCAGTCCTGGGTTTCCGAACCTTTAATCGGCGGGATCCACGGATAAGAGCCAGTCGCCATGATCAGCTTATCGTAATAAACCGTACGACCCGCGCTGGAGTGGATCACCTTCTCCTGGCGGTTGATGGTAATTGCGCGCTCGCCGACTAATACCTTAACGCCGTGCTTCTCGTAGAATCCTTCACGCACCAGAGAAAGCTCTTCGGCGGTGTGGTGGGAGAAGTAGGAAGACAGGTGTACGCGGTCGTACGCTTTGCGGGGTTCTTCACAGAAGACGGTAATATCAAAATTGGCGGCGTCGGATTTATCAAGAAGATCCTCAATAAAGCGATGGCCGACCATACCATTACCGATAATAGCGAGTCTGACTTTGCTCATTTTTGCCTCGATTTCTTTTCTATTACCGCCTACCTTAACGATTCAGCTACCCCGCTTATTGATACAAATCAAATTCGCCCTCATATACTCCTTAAGAGGTATATAACTGATTTACCTACATTTTTATAAGTTACGGAATTGACTGGCTTTTCGTGTTTGTATAAAAAGCGCACAAATTAAGGGGTTTTTGTATGAATTGGCCTACATCACCAATGGAGGAAGGGATGCCAGGGATATGCCGGATGGCGAGGACACCATCCGGCAGAGTGATTAATGCGTGGCCGGCGCGTTATGCTGGCGATGGCGCGTAACAAACCCAAGAATAAAGCACATTACGAACACAACGGCATACAAGCCGTTAGCCGTTTGCAGTGCCGCCATTGGACCGCTATGAGCGACTATCGGGCCAGTGACGACGAAAGTAAGCATGGTACCGATGGTGCCGCAGGTCAGAATGAAGTTAACCAGTTTAGGTGAGGCGACCTTCGTCTGCTGGGAACCGAGGGTAATAATGGTGGTATAAATCGCGCTGGAGAAGAAGCCCAGCGTCAGAATGAACCACGGCATATGCTCCGGCGTACCGGTGATAAACAGATACATCAGGACGGTGGCCAAACCCGCCAGTACCGTCAGGATGCGCTGCAAATCGAAGAAACGCAGAATAAAGCTAAACGCCCACATACCAACCATGTAAGACATCCAGAAGTCGCTGACCAGTTTACCCGCATCACCCAGGCTCATGCCCAGGCTTTTGGCATATTCCGGCACCCACGAGATAAAACCAAGCTGGCCGAGGATGTAGCACAGAGCCGCAATGGACAGGAACAGTACGCCAATGCCCCATTTTTCTTTTACTACCGGTGCGTCTGACTGCTGCGCGTGTTTGCCCAGCGCCGGGAATTCGCAACCGAAGGTCAGCAGGAAAATGGCAACATATACCAGGCCGATGCAGGCATAAACCCAGTACCATTCGATGCTGCGCGCTAGCAGAAATGCCGCCACCATCGGGAAGATCATGCCAGCCATGCTGAAGAAGGAGTCCGTAAACAGCAGGCGGGAACCGCGCTGGCGACCTTCATACATCTGCGTGACCAGGAACGTACCAATCGACATGGTGATACCGCTCACCAGCCCCAGTACAAACATTGCTGCTGAGAACAAGGCCAGGCTATGGCTGAGCATCAGTCCGGCGACCGCCAGAACCATCAGGATAAAGCCAAAGCGCAACTGGGTTTTCAGGGGCACAATTTCCATCAGCCAGGCATTCAAAAAGATAGAAATCAGGATGCCGGCATTCAGGAAGGTGAAGGTGTTACTCATACTGGAAACGGGCAAATGGAAGTAATCTGCGATATTTCCCATCACCATCCCGGTGACAATTACCAACGCGCCTGTCAGGGCGTAGGAGAGAAAGCTAATCCATGTGAGCTTAATGCGATTGCTGTTAGTCATGACTGGCCTGTATAGAAGTGTAAGACGCATTGATTGCGCCGTGAGCGGGCAGATTTTAGGCGTTTTAGTGACGTATTTAAATATTTAATGGCAATAACTTGCTCCGTTACATTTTTGTATGTGAGCTAGATCACAATGAGTATTCCGGTTATGCAGTTACATTTGTTTCAGATACGTAAAATTAAGTAAAGGGATGGCCTTGTCCTTGAAGGCTCTTTAGAATCACTTCACTTGCTTCATTTCTGCTCTTGTTAAGGACTTCTCATGCTCAAATCGACTCTGGCGGCTGTTGCAGCTGTTCTCGCTCTTTCCGCGCTCTCTCCTGCAGCACTGGCAGCAAAAGGTGACCCACATGTCCTGCTGACCACCTCTGCTGGTAACATCGAGCTGGAGCTGAACAGCCAGAAAGCCCCGGTTTCAGTGCAAAACTTTGTCGATTATGTGAACAGTGGTTTTTATAACAACACCACGTTCCACCGTGTGATCCCAGGCTTTATGGTACAGGGCGGCGGCTTCACCGAGCAGATGCAGCAGAAGAAACCTAACCCGCCAATCAAGAATGAAGCCGATAACGGTCTGCGTAACACTCGCGGTACGATTGCGATGGCGCGTACAGCGGATAAAGACAGCGCGACCAGCCAGTTCTTTATCAACATTGCAGACAACGCTTTTCTCGATCATGGCCAACGCGACTTTGGCTATGCTGTGTTCGGTAAAGTTGTGAAAGGTATGGATGTTGCAGATAAGATCTCTCAGGTACAGACCCATGATGTTGGTCCTTACCAGAATGTCCCGTCAAAACCGATTGTTATCCTTTCTGCTAAAGTCCTGCCGTAATCGTATTTTGCGCGGGCAGTTCCTGCCCGCGTTCTCTCCCTTCTCTGCGTAACCCGAAATTGCTGCTTATACTTGTGGCAAGTGCCGCTTATATTCAGGGAGGTCACGTGAAAAAACTCACCGATAAACAAAAGTCCAGGCTCTGGGAGCAACGGCGTAATGTCAATTTCCAGGGAAGTCGACGACTGGAAGGCGTGGATATTCCACGGGTTACTCTGAGTGCGGAAGACGCCCTGGCGCGTCTGGATGAGTTGAGGAGGCACTATGAGCGATAAATTCGGTGATGGACGCGACCCTTATCTGTACCCCGGTCTGAATGTGATGCGTAACCGCCTGGGGATTCATCAGGCCCAGCGTCTGGCACAAGCGGCATACGAATTAACAGCACTGCGCGCCGCGACGGTTGAGTTGGGGCCTTTAAAGCGTGGCCTGCCACACCTGTGCGCCATTCATCGCCAGTTATACCAGGATATTTTCGACTGGGCGGGACAACTGCGGGAAGTTGATATCTACCAGGGTGATACTCGCTTTTGCCATTTCGCCTATATCGAGAAAGAGGGTAATGCGCTGATGCAGGACCTGGAAGAGGAGTCCTGGCTGGTGGGATTGCCGGAAGAAAAATTCGTCGACCGCCTTGCGCACTATTATTGCGAAATCAATGTGCTGCATCCGTTTCGTATTGGTAGCGGTCTCGCGCAGCGTATTTTCTTCGAACAGCTAGCGATCCATGCCGGGTATATGCTGAGCTGGGATGACATTCAGGTTGAGGAGTGGAACCAGGCGAACCAGAGCGGGGCGATGGGCGACCTGACCGCTCTGCGGGCGATATTTCGTAAAGTGGTAAGCGAAGCCCCGGAAACTGAGTAGAATAGCGCGATTCTTATGTACCGGAGCCGCCATGATCCTGCTTATCGATAACTATGATTCTTTTACCTGGAACCTGTACCAATACTTCTGCGAACTGGGTGCTGATGTCCTCGTCAGGCGTAACGACGAGCTGACGCTGTCGCAAATCGACGCGCTGAATCCGCAAAAAATCGTGATTTCCCCCGGCCCATGCACGCCGGATGATGCCGGTATCTCGCTGGATGTTATTCGCCATTTTGCGGGCAAAATTCCCCTGCTGGGTGTATGTCTTGGTCACCAGGCCATGGCGCAGGCGTTTGGCGCGACCGTGGTTCGGGCAGCAAAAGTGATGCATGGTAAAACCTCGCCGATTACGCATAACGGGCAGGGGGTTTTTCAGGGACTCGCCAACCCATTAACCGTGACACGCTACCATTCTCTGGTGGTTGCCCCCGAAACGCTTCCTGACTGCTTTGAAGTGACGGCCTGGAGTGAAACACAAGAGATAATGGGCATTCGCCACCGCGAGTGGGATCTGGAAGGCGTGCAGTTTCACCCGGAGAGTATTCTCAGCGAACAGGGGCATCAGCTGCTGGATAATTTCCTCCAACGGTGATTTGTGGTTGCTATTCAGTGATTTTTTATTCATATTTTGTGATTATAATTTCACTAACATTTCTGCTTAACAGGGTGGTAATGACATGGCAACTGAACAAACTGCGATTACGCGCGCGACATTCGATGAAGTAATTCTGCCGATTTATGCACCGGCTGAGTTTATCCCGGTAAAAGGAAAAGGGAGTCGAGTCTGGGATCAACAGGGCAAAGAGTATGTTGATTTTGCGGGCGGCATTGCAGTTACCGCGTTAGGGCATTGCCATCCGGCGCTGGTTGAGGCGTTAAAAACCCAGGGTGAAACCCTGTGGCACACCAGTAACGTTTTCACCAACGAACCGGCGTTGCGCTTAGGTCGTAAAATCATTGATGCGACCTTTGCTGAACGCGTGCTGTTCATGAACTCCGGTACCGAAGCCAATGAAACCGCCTTTAAGCTGGCGCGTCATTATGCCTGCGTACGCCACAGCCCGTTCAAAACCAAAATCATCGCCTTTCATAATGCGTTTCACGGTCGTTCGCTGTTTACCGTATCTGTTGGTGGGCAACCGAAATATTCCGACGGCTTTGGACCAAAACCGGCGGATATCATCCATGTGCCGTTTAACGATCTGCATGCGGTAAAAGCGGTGATGGACGATCACACCTGTGCGGTGGTGGTTGAGCCCATTCAGGGAGAAGGCGGCGTCACTGCGGCAACCCCGGAATTCCTGCAAGGTTTGCGTGAACTTTGCGACCAGCACCAGGCGCTGCTGGTCTTTGATGAGGTGCAGTGTGGGATGGGGCGTACCGGCGATTTATTTGCCTATATGCACTACGGCGTGACGCCGGATATCCTCACCAGCGCCAAGGCGCTCGGCGGCGGTTTCCCGGTGAGCGCCATGCTGACCACTCAGGAAATTGCCTCCGCGTTCCACGTGGGTTCGCACGGTTCCACTTACGGCGGTAATCCGCTGGCCTGTGCGGTTGCAGATGCCGCGTTTGATATCATCAACACCCCGGAAGTGCTGGAAGGTATTCAGGGCAAACGTCAGACGTTTGTGCATCATTTGCAGAAAATTAATCAGCAGTTCGATATTTTCAGCGATATTCGCGGCATGGGGCTGCTGATTGGCGCCGAGCTGAAGCCGCAGTTTAAAAGCCGGGCGCGCGATTTCCTCTACGCCGCCGCGCACGATGGGGTGATGGTGCTGAATGCCGGGCCGGACGTGATGCGTTTCGCGCCGTCGCTGGTGGTGGAAGATGCGGATATCGAGGAAGGGATGCAGCGTTTCGCGCAGGCGGTAGCGAAGATGGTGGGCTGATTGGTTGATTGCCTGATGGCGGCGCGAGCGCCTTATCCGGCCTACAGGGTAAGGTGTGATTCGTAGGCCGGATAAGCGTAGCGCATCCGGCAGCCGATCTTAGCCTTTCATGTCCCGCAACCGACGGCTAAGCCAGATCCCGTGGTGGGGTCGTTGACGCCATGCTACCGACGAAATGGTGTGCATGGTGTTCAGATGCCCCAATATTCGCTGCAGATGCTGCTCCAGGGTGCTTAATGGGCCGTGGGACAGCATTTCAGGCGCTTCGAGAATATTCACATCGCCCGAGCTTCCCGGTCCGTCATACTCCAGCCGCTGCTGACAGCGCTGGAGCGCAATTTCGCAGGACTCCAGATACCGCTGCGCCAAATCCGGCGTCAGCATCGTATGTTCCCTTGCCAGTGTGGTCATCGCGTTGATGTGTTCGACAATAAACTGGCTGTGCGTGACCCACAGTTTCATATCCGCCAGATAGTGCGAGTTGAATCCCGGCTCCTGCATTGCCTGATTCAGTGAGTTAAACAGCGTGTTATGCGCCTGGTTGACCCGCATGCGTTGATACGCCAGCGGCGTGGCCTGCGGATCGTTGCTGAGGATCAGGCGAATAGCCTCCTGGTCGGCTTCTAACGCATCGTGGGCGTTCTTACGCAACAGACCACTCTGCCACTGTGGCCACAGCCAGAGCGTGCCGCCAAAGGCGATTAAGCAGCCAATCACCGTGTCGACAAACCGCGGCACGATAAATTGTTCCCCGTTCAGCGTCAGCAGTTGCAGGGTGTACACCGCCGTAACCGTAAAGCCGACGGTGGCCCAGCCGTAGTTTTTGCGAATGATCAGATAGCTGCCTAACGTGATCAGCAACATGCCTGCCAGCGTGAAACCTTCCTGAATATGAAAGTGCAATGTAACGCCCGCAATCACCAGTCCGACGAGCGTACCCACCGAACGATGCAAAATACGCACCCGGGTCGCCCCATAGCCATTTTGCGTGACGAACAGGATCGTCATCAAAATCCAGTAAGGTTTAGGCAGATGTAAGGCGCTGCCCATCAGGCTGGCGATACTCAGCATGACGCTGATGCGCCCGGCGTTACGCAGCGCCGGGGATTTCAACGACAGATAGTTTTTCAGCGCCGGGATCAACGGCAACCGCCGCTGTTTGTCCGCCATCAAATCTCGGGCATACAGCGGGCGCTGGGTCCGTAGCACGCGGGCGATACGGCTGAAGTGCCAGTAGCAAAACTGTCCTACCGGATTATCCGGATGCTGGTTGGCGATTTTCTCCAGCGAGCCAATCTGCTTTTCCATTGAGAAACGGGTCGGTAAGCGGTGATACAAGATATCATCGGCCAGAACGCGCAGGCGGGCGGCGACGGTGCGCGCGTTCCAGCGAATCACCTGTTCCGCGTGGCTTCGCTCGACCAACTTCTGCACCTCTTCCGGCTGATGCAGGCTAACTGAAATATGTTCCTGCAAATCGAGCGCTTCCTGAAAGGCACGCAACAGTCGCTTGTATTCATTATTGTGATGCGCCGACAGCATGTGCATTTGCTGGTAGCACTGGGTAATCAAATCCACCGCTTTTTGTTGACGAACCAGTAGCGGAGGCAGAGCTTTTTCTGGATCGGCATGCTGGGTCAGCAGACTGTACTTGGCCTCACAGTAATCGGCTAATTCGCGGTACAACAGGCTGAGCGATTCACGCAGTGGCTGCTCACGCCACATCCAGAACCAGAACCAGTTGAACAGACCGTACCACAACGTACCCAGTGCATAGATCAGCAATGGCTCCCAGACGGGCATGTTCCCGGCAAGGCTTAGCGTGAAAATTGCCGCGATGAGTGAGGCTGGCAGCAGTCGCGCATGCAACGGGCTTAGCTCGGCGGTTACGCCAAGAATTAGCGTCAGGCCGGTGAGGATGAGCGGCAGTGGTATATCTTGCGCCAGCAGTAACTGCATGATCAGGCTGCAACCGGCAAACAGCGATGCGCCAATAACTAAACGTTTAAAAAAGCGTTTATGCGGGGTATCAAGACCGGCAATGTTGCAACAGGCAGGGACGAGGGAAAACAGAAGCCCCAGATGAAGCTGACCAATGATAAGACCGACGGCCACAGGTAAACACAGCACCAGCGTCTGCCGTAGTGCGTAGTTGATCTCGGGGTGATAAATCAGTCTTCGCCACATCGGAACAAACAAAAATGGCGCGCTACCGGGTAACGCGCCATTTCGATGGGATTAACGTGTGCCGTAAACGACAATGGTCTTACCGTGAGCGGAGATCAGGTTCTGATCTTCCAGCATCTTCAGAATACGACCAACGGTCTCACGGGAGCAGCCAACGATCTGGCCGATTTCCTGGCGGGTGATTTTAATCTGCATACCGTCCGGGTGAGTCATCGCGTCAGGCTGTTTTGCCAGATTCAGCAGAGTCTGGGCAATACGGCCGGTGACGTCGAGGAAGGCAAGGTTGCCTACTTTTTCAGACGTGACCTGCAGGCGACGAGCCATCTGAGAAGACAGGCGCATCAGAATATCCGGGTTGACCTGGATTAATTGGCGAAATTTTTTGTAGGAAATTTCAGCGACTTCACATGCGGTTTTGGCCCGTACCCAAGCGCTACGTTCCTGGCCTTCTTCGAAGAGGCCTAATTCACCAATAAAATCGCCCTGATTCAGATAAGAAAGGATCATTTCTTTCCCTTCTTCATCTTTGATCAGCACTGCCACTGAGCCTTTAACGATGTAATACAACGTTTCCGCTTTTTCACCCTGGTGAATCAGCGTGCTCTTCGATGGGTACTTATGAATATGGCAATGAGACAAGAACCATTCGAGAGTCGGGTCTGTTTGCGGTTTGCCAAGCACCATGCGCGGTTATCCTCTGTTATAAGCTGTCTCCAGAGCCAGAAAACGACGCTGCCTCTGGGTTTGCAAAAATGTGCTTCCCGCTACCTGGGAAGGGGGCTACTAAAAATATACTGCAGCCTGTAATGTGATGTCCTCTGCATACATGCAGTACGTCAATGTATTACTGTAGCATCCCGACTGTTTTAGCATAGCTTTCGCCGTGTGTCTCCTGGTGTCTCGCTTCAGCATGACGCAGGTCGCCTTCCGTTGCGAGAATTGTTATGTACGCGTAATCTGTCAGGAAAATTGAAACATTGGAGTTACGAAATATGCAAGCGCGTGTAAAGTGGGTTGAGGGGTTAACCTTTCTCGGTGAGTCCGCCTCTGGCCACCAAATTTTGATGGACGGTAACTCCGGTGATAAAGCGCCGAGCCCGATGGAAATGGTATTAATGGCTGCAGGCGGTTGTAGCGCCATCGATGTGGTGTCGATCCTGCAAAAAGGGCGTCAGGATGTGACCAACTGCGAAGTGAAACTCACCTCTGAGCGCCGTGAAGAAGCGCCGCGTTTGTTTACCCACATTAATCTGCATTTCATCGTCACCGGCAACGATCTGAAAGAGGCGTCGGTCTCCCGCGCCGTCGATCTCTCGGCGGAAAAATATTGTTCCGTGGCATTGATGCTGGAAAAGGCGGTGAATATTACCCACTCCTATGAAGTGGTTGCTGCGTAATACGTGATGCCCGATAAGCGTAGCGCCGTCGGGCACATCCCGTACCTCACTCTATCTTTTTACCTTCCATCAATCGCTGGACCAGCGGCAGCATAATCAATTCCATCGCCAGACCCATTTTGCCGCCAGGTACGACTAATGTATTGATGTGGGAAATGAATGAGCCTTGCAGCATGGCCAGAAGCCACGGAAAGTCGATCCCTTCCAGATTACGAAAATGAATGACCACAAAGCTTTCATCCAGCGACGGAATGCTCTTGGCGGCAAAGGGGTTTGAGGTATCGACGGTGGGTACGCGCTGAAAGTTAATGTGCGTACGGGAAAACTGCGGCGTGATGTAATTGATGTAATCGTCCATTGAGCGCACAACCGAGTCCATCACCGCTTCACGCGAGTGTCCACGCTCGCTGGTATCGCGGGTCAGTTTCTGGATCCATTCCAGGTTAACGATCGGCACTACGCCGACCAGAAGGTCGACATGCCGGGCCACATTTTGCTGTGGGGTGACGACGCCGCCGTGTAGCCCTTCATAGAACAGGACATCCGTCGGTTCAGGCAATGGCTGCCAGGGGGTAAACGTTCCCGGGACCTGGTTCCACGGTACGGCTTCATCGTAGGTGTGCAGATATTTACGCGACTGACCTTTTCCCGTCTGGCCGTATTCAATGAAGGTTTGTTCCAGCAGACCAAAGTCATTGGCTTCGGGCCCGAAATAACTGATATGTCGCCCGGCATCGCGCGCTTTGCGAATCGCCATATCCATTTCCGGACGGGTATAGCGATGAAAACTGTCACCTTCCACCTCGGCGGCGCGCAGATTTAGCTGCGCGAAAATTTTACGAAACGCGAGGCTGGTGGTGGTGGTCCCCGCGCCGCTGGATCCTGTTACCGCAATCACCGGATGTTTGGCAGACATAACAACTCCATGAATAGGTTGATTTTTTATTATAGTCAGCCGTCGGCTACGAATTACTCGTGAATCTGCTTCCTCGGCATGATGTTGACCGTTTCATGCAGTTCGGACCACACCAGGACGGCTTCACCTGATTGTAGTTGGCGTTTGACGTCGGCGACTTTTTGTTCGAGCGAACGTTCATGTTCACCATAATCGGTACCTTCGCGCAAGACAAAGCTTTCAATCAGATTGTCCAGCGCGTCCGGGGAGATGTCTTGCCAGGGGATAATCATGATGACGCCTCCAGATACGTTGTCAGCCAGTCGGGAATTCTGGATTCCAGCCACATCTCAGGGCGGCGCACTGTGCCGCCAATAAATCCGACGTGTCCGCCGTGTTCAGTCAACTGATACTCCACCTGCGAGGGCAGGTTTTCCGGTTCAGGGATCACGTGATGATCCATAAATGGATCGTCCTTGGCATGGATAATCAGCGTCGGTTTGGCGATCTGATTAAGCAATGGCATGGCGCTACACTGGCGGTAATAGTCTATAGCATCGGCAAAACCGTGGATTTTGGCAGTGATGAGATCGTCAAAATCACGAATGCGACGCAGGGATTTCAACTGGGTCAGACTCACCGGCAACGAACCCGGATAGGCCTGTAGCTTACGCGAGGCGTTAGCTTTCAACAGATTGAGCAGATAGCGCTGGTAGACGCGTGAGAACCCCTTCTCCATATGGTAACTACAGGCTTCCAGCACGAAAGGCGCAGAGACAATAACCGCTGCATCAATGGGAATATCGTTGCCTTCTTTGGCCAGCAGGCAGGCCAGCATGTTCCCGCCGAGTGAATAGCCGACCGCCGCGGTCGGCACACGACCAAGCTCGCGTTCCAGCCAATGTAAAAACCAGGTGCCATCTTCTGTTTCACCAGAATGATAAATACGGTTGAGACGATTTGGTTCGCCGCTGCAGCCGCGAAAATGCATCACCACGCCCAGCCAGCCGCGCTTTTGCGCTGCCTCAATCAGGCCATGTGCGTACGGGCTGTTCAGACTGCCTTCCAGACCGTGAAAAACCACCAGGCGCGGTTTGTGCTTCGCCTGTTGCGGATCTTCACTCCATGCCAGATCGACAAAGTCACCGTCGGGTAATTCCAGACGCTGCCAATGGGCGTCGAACTTCACCTTGCGGCGAATTAAACGCGGCAGCATTGTCTGCAAATGGCGGTTACTGATACCGCGCATAGGGCGGAATTCTCGCGAATCATCAGTAGGTGGGATCATTTCTGTGGACGTGATTTCAACCATAACACCAGAGCAATTAATAATCGGAAAGAATAACTATACCGCGCGCAGCGCTTGCGGGTTAGCCAATATGTGATTTTGTCGCTAGTCAGTCAGCAGGTTACGCGAGAAAAAATGAAAATCGACGTCGGGCTTTCGTCGCCACAGGCGAGCTTTACGCGTCCCTGTCGCTACGCTTTCTCCGGTATCTTCAAACATTCCTGACGCTTCAAAGCGGCGAATCAGACTTTTACGCTGGATCGACTGACCGAGGATCACCTCGGTGGCTTCGAGCAGTTGCCCATGGGTAAATGTCTCCGGCAAGCAGTATACGGGCAGTAGTGAGTACATCGTTTTTTGCCGCAAGCGATGCAGGGCCGCCGTAATGATGTCTCCGTGGTCGAACGCGAGTGAATAATTTTTCAGCTCATCAACCGGCACCCAACGGGCATTGCTGACGCTGGCGATGTGCGGCGCACAGTCTACCCAGGCGATAAGCGCAAACCAGGCGACTGTCAGACTCCAGCCGCGCGGGTCGCGATCCGGGCCGGAAAAAGTATCCAGTTGTTCCAGCCACGAAGGCAAAACCCCTGTTTTTTCAGTGAGCTTGCGCAGCGCTGTGGCGCGAGTGGAGTCATCGCGCGCGATATCAATGAAGCCACCTGGTAATCCCCAACGCCCTTTTTGCGGCTGGTTTGCTCGTTCAACCAGTAATACGCACAGCGCCTGTTGATGCAGGGTAAACAGCACGCTATCGACCGTCACCAGTGGTGTGGGAAAGCGGCGGGCATCGTATTGATTCAGGTAGTCGGCTTCGGTGGTCATAAGGTACTCACGATGATTTGCAACGCCCACAAGTGTACCAGCCCAATACCGGGGGGCAAGGTTCGTTTTTTCTTATTATTTATCAGTTGTTTATGCGATGGCCTAAAAATAATGCATTTGTGCTTGCTTTATATGTGTCCTAAGGACATTATTAATTGTGTCGAAGGGACACAATTAAGGGGTGAGCGTGATGAACATAAAACTGACACTAACGTTGGATGACCAGGGCTACGGAGTGACACACGGTGTTTTTCCTGATGGCGCCGTCTGGTTGAAGGTTACTGAAGCATTACCACCCTTTGCTCGCCTGATGCGCATTCGTGCGACGGCGATGCGCGATATGAACGACTTTATGCTGTTGGCGCAACTGGTGGAGGCGGTTCGCCATCAAACGGATGTGCTGGTCAGTCATCTCGAACTTCCCTGGTTACCATGGGCTCGTCAGGATCGCCATATGGTGGTGGGTGATAGCTTTGCGCTGAAAGTCTTTGGCAGCCAGCTTAATACGCTGCAGTTCGATAGGGTGAAGGTGCTCGATCCGCACAGTGACGCGGCGGCGGCAGCTATCAATAATTTTCTGGCGATTTCACAAGAGACTTGCCTGCTGCACAGCGCGACCTTGCAGCGGCAGTTCCGACAAAAAGCGCTAATGCTGGTCGCCCCCGATGCCGGAGCACTGAAGAAAATTGATGCCGTTGCCAGAGCGGTCGGTGTAGCGGAGTACGCCGTCCTGAGCAAAAAACGCGATGTGGCAAGCGGCAAGCTGACGGGATTTGCTTTAGTCGCCGGAGACGTCAGGGGCCGGGATATGCTGATTGTTGACGACCTGTGTGACGCTGGCGGTACGTTCATTGGTTCTGCGCAGGTACTCCGTGATGCAGGTGCCCGTAGCGTCAACCTGTATATCACCCACGGTATTTTCTCTAAAGGCGTTGAACACCTGTTTGCGAACGGTATTGATGCTATCTACACCACCACCTCTTTCGCAGCCCCGACGCTGGAACATCCGCAGCTTGAGCTTATCGACATTGACGCGATTTACCGCGCCTGAGGGAGATACTGATTATGAAAATGAACCCGATTCTGGCTATCGACGGCTACAAAGTTTCTCACCGCGTACAGTATCCCCAAGGAACCAGCCGCGTGTATTCCAACTTTACCCCGCGCAGCGATCGCTTTTTCTCCTCGCCGTTGGCGGACGGCAAACTGGTGTTTTTTGGCCTGCAAGGTTTTCTGCAGTGGTTTCTGGTTGATTTGTTTAACGAGGCATTCTTTGCCCGTCCGGAAGACGAGGTGGTCAGCGGATACAAACAGGTCATGGACAGCTATCTCGGCAAAGATGCGGTAGCGGTTGATCATATCCGCGCCCTGCATCAGTTGGGCTATCTGCCGTTGCACATCAAAGCGCTGGATGAAGGCAGCAAGGTGCCGATGGCGGTGCCCGTTTTAACTATCATCAACACCCAACCTGAGTTTTTCTGGCTGGTGAATTACCTGGAGACCGTGCTGTCGGCAGAACTGTGGAAGGCGTCAACAAACGCCACCATTGCTCATCACTATCGTAAAATTTGCGCGCGCTGGGCACAGAAAACCTGTAGCGACCTGACGCACCTCGACTTCCAGTGCCATGACTTTTCATTTCGCGGTATGGCCGGATTGCAGGACACCATGCAGGCGGGCAGCGGCCACTTGTTGAGTTTTAAAGGCACTGACAGCATTCCGTCGCTTCTCTACGCTCGGGATTATTATACCGACGGCGAGCCCTATTTTATCGGCGCCAGCATTCCGGCGACCGAGCACAGCGTGATGTGTATGGGGGAGCGTGAGCATGAGATTGAAACCTTCCGCCGCCTGATTGCCGATCTCTACCCGCAGGGATTTGTGTCGATTGTCTCTGATACGTGGGATTACTGGCAGGTACTGACGGAGTACACCCGCGAGCTGAAGAACATCATTCTGGCGCGCGAGGGACGGGTGGTTTTCCGCCCGGACAGCGGTAATCCGGTTGAGATCCTGTGCGGTACTGGCGCGGATGAGGATACACGAGCCGATCGTACGGCACAGGAGAAAGGCTCTGTGGAGGTGCTGTGGGAGATATTTGGCGGCACGGTTAACGCCAAAGGCTACAAGGTGCTCGACCCACATGTGGGGCTAATTTATGGCGATTCCATCACCCTTGAGCGGGCGAATGAGATCCTGCGCCGCCTGGAAGCGAAAGGATTTGCCAGTTCAAATGTGGTGTTTGGCGTGGGTTCTTTTACCTATCAGTACAACACGCGCGACACCTTCGGTTTTGCGATGAAGGCAACGTGGGGCGAAGTCGACGGCAAGGGTCGGACGATTTTTAAAGAGCCGAAAACCGATAACGGCTTAAAGCGCTCGGCCCGTGGGCTGCTTCGCGTAGTACGTGATGAGCAAGGAGAATTGCGTCTGCATGATGAACAAACCTGGGAGCAAGAGCAGGAAGGAGAGCTGAAAACCCGTTTTCTCAACGGGAAGTTGTTTAACCGTGAGCACTTTGAACAGATCCGCCTGCGCCTGGCGGCACAAAGCTAGTTTTCCCCAAGCGGGTAGCGTTACCCGCTTCCTCCTCCCTCCCGGCGTGAATTGATCATCGTCACAAATGGTTACTTCAATTATTACTCTCAAGCTAATGATTCTTTCCTACGCTTAATTGATGACTTTCTCACCAGGGTGCACACTCTTTCCAGTGTTAAGCAATCAAAATGATTAGCTGAATCAGGAGGTTAATAATGTTATCTGGGCAAACGCCAGCACGAGTCTGGAACACCCGCCGCACGGAAAAACAGCGCCGTCTGGCTTCCGTTCCGGTGCAGGGTAAGGTGCTGCCGACCGCAGACCTGACCGCGATGCTGGAAAAACTGATCGCGCCGGGTGACCGCGTGGTATTAGAAGGGAATAACCAGAAGCAGGCAGATTTCCTGTCCCGCATGCTGGCTGAAGTCAATCCGCAGATTGTGCACGACCTGCATATGATTATGCCAAGCGTCGGGCGTAGCGAGCATCTGGATATCTTTGAAAAAGGCATCGCCCGCAAGCTGGACTTCTCCTTCTCCGGTACCCAAAGCCTGCGTATTTCGCAGCTACTGGAAGATGGCCAACTGGAAATCGGCGCCATCCACACCTACATCGAACTCTATTCCCGTCTTTATGTTGACCTGGCCCCGAACGTGGCGCTGATTGCCGGTTATAAAGCTGACCGTAAAGGTAACCTCTACACCGGGCCGAGTACCGAAGATACCCCGGCGCTGGTGGAAGCTGCTGCATTCCACGACGGTATCGTCATCGCACAGGTGAACGAGCTGGTGGACGACGAATGCGACCTGCCGCGCGTGGATATTCCGGGTTCCTGGATTGACTACGTGGTTGTCGCCGACAAACCGTTCTTTATCGAACCGCTGTTTACCCGCGACCCACGCCTGATCAAACAGGAACACATCCTGATGGCGATGATGGCGATTAAAGGCATCTACGCGGAACATCAGGTACAGTCGCTGAACCACGGTATCGGCTTCAACACCGCGGCGATTGAACTGTTGCTGCCAACCTACGGTGAACAGCTCGGTCTGAAAGGCAAAATCTGTAAGCACTGGACCCTGAACCCGCATCCAACGCTGATTCCGGCAATTGAGAGCGGCTGGGTAGAAAGCGTGCACTGCTTCGGCGGCGAGTTGGGGATGGAAGAGTATATCCGCGCCCGCCCAGACATCTTCTTTACCGGTTCCGACGGCTCGATGCGTTCTAACCGCGCCTTCTGCCAGTTGGCTGGCCAGTACGCGGTAGATATGTTTATCGGCTCCACCCTGCAGGTTGATGGCTACGCCAACTCCTCCACCGTGACCCGCGGCCGTCTTTCTGGTTTCGGCGGCGCGCCAAACATGGGTCACGACCCGCACGGTCGTCGTCATGCAACGCCAGCCTGGCTGAATATGATCACCGAACCAGACCCAATGCAGCGCGGTAAAAAACTGGTGGTGCAGATGGTCGAAACCTTCCAGGCGGGCGTGAAGCCAACCTTCGTCGAAAAACTGGACGCGGTTGACGTGGCGAAAGCCTCCGGTATGCCGCTGGCACCGGTAATGATCTACGGCGATGACGTAACCCACGTGCTGACCGAAGAGGGTATCGCCTATCTTTACCGCGCCAAAGATCTTGAAGAGCGCCGTGCGATGGTGGCTGCGGTTGCAGGGATCACCGATATCGGGCTGGGCGTTGACGCTAAACGCGTTGCCGAACTGCGTCAGAGCGGCAAGGTGGTCTATCCGGAAGATATGGGCATTCGTCGTACCGATGCCACCCGTTCGCTGCTGGCAGCCGGTAGCGTCGCTGACCTGGTGGAATGGTCCGGCGGTCTTTACAACCCACCTGCGAAATTCCGGAGCTGGTAATGAAACTTCTGCCCCAGATTCAGGTTGAAGGCGGTGCCGAGTGGCTGGCGCGAACCGCCACGCAGTGTCTGATTGACGAAGCACGATTAAGCCCGAAACCCGGTCTGGTGGACAGTCGGGGGAACGGCGCGCACCACGATCTTACGCTTTCGCTAATGGAGCGCTCCGCACATAGCCTGACCCCCACGTTTCAGGCGCTGGCGCAGCAAAGCTGGCAGCGTCCAGCGGATATTGCGCTCAGACAAACCATAGGGCGACTCGGCCGTGAGGGCGAGCAGCAGATGATGGCCGCGACCCACGGCGTGAATACCCACCGCGGCGCGATTTGGGCGCTGGGGTTGTTGGTGAGCGCCGTTGCGATGCACGGTGGTGCCGATGGCGCGCAGCAGATAGCCGCTACCGCAGCGGAACTGGCGAAGCTGCCGGATGACGCAGCGCCGAAGGTGTTCAGCAAAGGGCTTCGCGCAACGCATCGTTATCGTGTACCGGGCGCTCGTGAAGAAGCTCAGCAGGCGTTTCCGCACGTGATGCAGCGCGCTCTGCCGCAGCTGCGTTTAAGCCGCCTGCGCGGTAGTAGCGAGACGCACGCGAGGCTGGATGCGCTGATGGCCATCATGACCTCGCTGACCGATACCTGCGTACTTTCTCGTGCCGGGCTGGAAGGGCTTGATGCCATGCAGGACGGCGCGCGCGCCGTGTTGAATGCAGGCGGCAGCGCGCACCCGGCGGGTCAGGCGGCATTAGCGGAACTGGATAGCCAGATGCTGGCGCTAAACGCCTCGCCGGGCGGCGCGGCTGACCTGCTCGCCGCCACGCTATTTCTCGATCGCGTCGAAATCACGTCGAATCGCCGTATTTAAAGCATTAAGAGGATGTTATGGAACACATTACGTTAACCGTACCGGCCAGCCGCACCTTAAGCGGCAAAGCGCTGGCAGGCGTTGTGGGCTCCGGGGATATGGAGGTGTTATTCACCGCCGACCAGGGCCAGACGTTAACCATTGATATCACCACTTCCGTCGATAACAGCCGCAGCCGCTGGGAAGCGCTGTTCAACCGTCTGCAGACGGTCAGCAGCCTGCCTGCGGGCAAACTGACCATCCATGACTTCGGTGCGACGCCGGGCGTGGCGCGCATCCGTATCGAACAGGTTTTTGAAGAGGTGAGCTATGCGTGATGACCGCAGTTTTATCGAATTAAAAGCACGCCAGCGTGCGCATGCGCTGCTGGATGAAGGCAGCTACCGTGAACTGCTCGACCCATTTGAAGGCGTGATGTCGCCGTGGCTCGGCGCACAGGGCATTGTTCCACAGGCCGATGACGGCATGGTGGTGGCAAAAGGCACCATCAATGGTAAACCGGCCGTTGTTGTAGCGATTGAAGGCGCGTTCCAGGGCGGCAGCATGGGCGAAGTGTCCGGTGCCAAAATGGCAGCGGCGCTGGAGCTGGCGGCGGAAGATAACCGTAACGGCATTCCTACTCAGGCGGTACTGAGCCTGGAAACCGGGGGGGTTCGTTTACAAGAAGCGAACCTCGGTCTGGCGGCGATTGCCGATATTCATGCGGCGATTGTGGATCTGCGTCGTTACACCCCGGTGGTTGGCATTGTGGCCGGTACTGTGGGCTGCTTCGGCGGGATGTCCATCGCGGCGGCGCTGTGTAGCTATCTGATTGTGACCCGCGAAGCGCGTCTCGGCCTGAACGGCCCGCAGGTAATCGAACAGGAAGCCGGGATTGAAGAGTATGACTCCCGCGACCGTCCGTTCATCTGGAGCATGACCGGTGGTGAAGTTCGCTACGAAAGCGGGCTGGTAGAAGCACTGGTCAACGACGGTGTGAACGCGGTGAAAGCCGCCATGAACGAGGCGCTGGCGAAAGGCGTTCCGGCAAAACATCGCACCGATAATTACGACTGGTATCTCGACCGCCTGAGCCATTTTGATACCCGCAAACAGGCCGATTCAGAACAGATTAGAGCGCTCTTCGCCCGGGAGGTGAAATGATGAGTAACGTAATTAGCCGTGGCGAATTATGGCTGGAAACGCTGGCGCCAGGCGCCAAACGTATTGCAGGGCTGTGCCCGTCCGTACAGGCCGCTGATGGCGAGCTGAACGGTGAAAACGTGCGCTTTATCGCCGTCGTTCCGGATGCCCATAACCACTATCCGCGCGCCACTAAAGGTGAAGTCGGTCTGCTGGAAGGCTGGTGGCTTGCGAAAGTTGTCAGTGAAACCATCGCCGCCGATGCCGATAAAGCCGTCAAGCGCCCGATCGTGGCGGTGATTGACGTCGCCAGCCAGGCCTATGGTCGTCGTGAAGAAGGCTTTGGCATTCATCAGGCGCTGGCTGGCGCGGCTGCGGCGTATGCCAATGCGCGTCTGGCAGGCCACCCGGTGATTGGTCTTATCGTCGGTAAAGCGATGTCCGGGGCATTTCTGGCGCACGGCTACCAGGCAAACCGTCTGATCGCCTTCAACGATAAAGGCGTACTGATTCACGCGATGGGCAAAGAGTCCGCGGCGCGCATTACCCTGCGTACCGTTGAGGCGCTGGAAAAACTGGCGGCAACCATTCCGCCGATGGCCTATGACATCAGCAACTACGCCACCCTGGGCCTGCTGGAAAACCTGCTGGATATCAGCAACCCGGATGCCCCATCCGCACAAGACCTGGCGCTGGTGAAAAACACCCTGCAACAGGCCATCAACGACGCGCGTCAGGACCCTACGCTTAAAAGCCGTCTGGGTGCCGACAATCGCCGCAGCTCTGCCCTCGTACGCGAACGCATGCGAGCAAGCTGGTAAGTAAAAAAAGAGACCTGCCGGATGTACGGCTCCGCGGGTGCAGTGACTGCACCCGCGTGGGTCGCTGCATCCGAAAAATAACAATCATCGCGTCAGTGCTACTTCTTTTAAGATTACAGGTGAAATATGACTTACGTAATTGTTCATGCTCTTGCTCCGATTTTCGTCATCATGTTGCTGGGATTCTGGGCCGGGAAGGCCAAAATGGTCGATAACAAGAATGTCTCCCTGCTCAACATCTTTGTGATGGACTTTGCGTTACCCGCAGCGCTGTTTAGCGCCACGGTACAAACGCCGTGGGCCGGTATCGTGGCTCAGTCACCGCTGATTGTGGTGTTGACGCTGGCGATGTGGATTACCTATGCCGCTATCTACTTTATGGCGACCAAAGTCTTCAAGAAATCTCCACAGGATGCCGCCGTGCTGACCCTGACCGTTGCGCTGCCAAACTATGCCGCGCTGGGTCTGCCGATTCTGGGTAGCGTGCTGGGTGAAACCTCTTCCACCTCGCTTTCCGTTGCCGTTTCCATCGCCTGCGGTTCCGTACTGATGACACCGTTCTGCCTGCTGATCCTCGAACGTGAAAAAGCGCGTGCTGAAGGCGGTAACACCGGCTCTACGCTCTCTATGCTGCCAGTACTGATGTGGCGTTCGATTAAAAAGCCAATCGTAATGGGCCCACTGTTGGGGGTTATCCTTTCCGCCATTGGTATTAAAATGCCGGAGCTGGTGCTGGCGGCGATCAAACCGCTGGGTCTGTCTGCTACTGCGGCGGCGCTGTTCCTGACCGGTGTGATCCTCTCTGCGCGTAAACTGCAAATCAATACCGTGGTGATTACTTCCACCATCGCTAAGTTGCTGATTCAACCGGCTATTGCCTGGGGTATCGTGCTGATTTTCGGCCTGCATGGTTCCGTGGCTATCACTGCCATCCTGATGATTGCATTGTCCGCGGGCTTCTTCGGCGTGGTGTTCGGTAACCGCTTTGGCGTGCAGTCTCCAGATGCAGAAGCCGTGCTGCTGTTGAGCTCTGTACTGTGTATCCTGTCGCTGCCGCTGTTTATCTCGCTGACTTCAGGAATCTAAATCATGAGCACAACATTACGTCCACACGATCTTATCTGGCTGAACGCACGCGACGCGCTCGAGGATGTCACGGAATCATGGGTGGATACCGTCTGGCATAGCGGTCTGCCGGTGGTCGTGCGGCGTGATGTTGATGCGCAGGGGCGTATTCCCGTGGGCGTCCGCGGGATGAAGCGCGACCAGCGCGCCGCCGGTTGGGTGAAAGCGGAGGCGGTCGTTCGCGTCTGCTCGCCGGAATCGCTGGTGGACCCGCAGACGCTGCTGCGTTCGCCCTTTATCTCTCAGCCGCCGCTTCAGGTGGCTTTATTATTGGCCCAGCAGTCGTGGCCGTGGACGTGGGGCATTACCGGGAGTACCGGCTATGCGCTGGCGACCGGGATCCCGGTGATCCATGCGGCAAGCGATCTGGATCTGCTGATCCGCGCGCCTCAGCCGCTCTCCCGACAAGCGCTGGAGAAGTGGCAGCAGCAGCTGACGGGCGAACTGTGCCGGGCAGATACTCAAGTGGATACTCCGCGCGGCGGCTTTGCCCTCAATGAATGGCTGCGTGATGGAAAAGCGCTGTTAAAAACCTCAAAGGGGCCGCAACTGGTGCGCGATCCGTGGGGCAGGGAGGAGTCATGAAAATTCTGTTTACCTTCCCGGGGCAGGGGACACAGCACGAAGGTATGCTGCAAAACCTTCCGGGGGCGGAGCTCGCTCAGGCGCGTGAAGTGCTGGGCGCAGAGGTGGATACGCTGGATAGCCCTGAAGCGTTGAAACATACCCGAGCCGTTCAACTGTCTCTGCTGATTGCCGGCGTTGCCTGGGCGCGTGAGCTTGAACGTCGTGGTGTCGCGCCTGATATCCTCAGTGGACTCTCCATTGGCGCGTACCCGGCGGCGGTGGTTGCCGGTGCGCTCGATTTTGCCGATGCGCTGACGCTGGTGGCGCTGCGCGGTGACTTAATGGAGCAAGCATACCCACATGGTTACGGCCTGACGGCGATTATGGGGCTAACGTTAAATCAGGTGGAAAGCCTGGTGGCAGACAGCGAAACCTATATTGCCAACCTGAATGCCGAAACGCAGATTGTGATTGCGGGTACCGATGAAGCGATGGCGGAAGTGGCAAAACGCGCGATGGCCAAAGGGGCCAGTAAGGCTTCTCGTCTGGCGGTGAGCGTGCCGTCGCACTGTGAACTGCTGGCCGAGCCCGCGCAAAAGCTGGTTGAAGCGTTTAGCCGCGTGACGCTTTCCCGTCCGCGCTATGCCTACCTGAGCGGCAGTACCGGGCGCGTGCTGTGGCAGCCGGAGCGTATTGCTGACGACCTGGCGATGAATATGGCACGTACGGTACGTTGGCAGGAGGCGGTGATTTCCGCTAACGAACGTGAAGCGCGGCTGGCGATTGAAATGCCGCCCGGTGGCGTACTGACCTGCTTAACGCGTCAGGCGGCGTGGGAAGGGGAGTCTATTTCTCTGGAGCGCAGCGGCGTCGATGTTGCCGTGCATCTGGCGAAACGCCTTCGTGCGTGATGTGATTGCCCGATGGCGCTGCGCTTATCGGGCCTACGGCTCGCACCTGATGTAGGCCGGATAAGACGCGAAGCGTCGCCATCCGGCGATTCAGGCGTTCTGGTTCAGCGTCCTGGCGTACATGCGCCCTTCGGCGGCCAGCGCTAACAGGCTTGGGTCGCGCTCGCGGTTGCGGGCAAAGACAATCGCGATAAGCTGCTGCATCTGATAGGGCTCAGCCAGTTTTTGCAGCTTCACGGTATTCTCATACATTTTCTTCATTCGCCCCGGCATTAAACAGAAACCCACCCCTGCCTGTACCAGACTGAGCATGGAGAAGATGTCGTTTACGCGGGTAACGATTTCAGGCTCAAACCCGGCGATATGAAATGCTTCCTGAAAACCGGCGTAGGTGGCAAATCCTTCCGCCAGCGAGACAAATTTCTCATTGCGATAGTGGCGCAGGTCCGCCTTCATGGTGGCGTCCAGCGTAGCTGACATCGGTGCGGCGAGGTAGATATCGTCGTGGAACAGGGGCAGCACTTCGAGGCTGTTGCGGTCGATTTCGCTTTCGGAAATGGAGATGAGGATGGCGTCCAGCACGCCGTCTTCCAGCATCTTCAGCAGCGCTTCGTTGGAGCCCATGGTGAGATCCAGCTCCAGGTCAGGTCGGCGCAGCTTCATGCCCATAATCAGGTGCGGTACCGTCTCCAGCGTCAGTGAGTAGAGCGTGCCAACGCGTAAACGGCCCTGACCCACGCCTGCCGTTTTGCGCGCCTCTTCCAGCCCGCGTTCCATCAATTGGGTGACTTCCTGGCAGTACTCCAGCAACGTCCACGCTGCGGGCTGGGCGATAAGATTACGCCCTTTGTGAACGAACAGCGGGCAACGAACGTTCTCTTCCAGCGTATGCAGCGCGCGGTGAACGCTAACGCCGCTGATGTTCAGCGCCTCGGCGGTGCGGGCGATGTTACCCTTCTCCATAAAGGTCATGAAGATGCTCAGCTTGCGGAAGGTAATATCGTTGGTCGTCAGCTGATTCATCATCGTCTTCCCATCGTTAGTCGGCCAGCATCTGTTCGAGTTGTTCCTGCGCATCCAGCCAGGCCATTTCACACTCTTCCAGCCCGGATTTTGCATTCGCTTGCTGCTGCAAACAGGCAGTGAGTTCGGCTTTGCGACTTTGATCGTAGAGTTCGCTATCACCGAGTTTCTCTTCCGCCTGCGCCAACTGCGCCTGTAGTTTCTCCATCTCTTTTTCCAGACGGGTGATCTCTTTGCGCAGCGGCTGCGTCAGGGTGCGGAGTTCAGCTTCGCGACGCTTCTGATCCTTACGCGCCTGGGCGCTGTTCACGCTCTCCTTCGCCGGTTCGTCGCTCTGGTTTTCCTGTTTCTGCACATCGCTCAGCCATTGTTGATAATCTTCCAGATCGCCGTCAAACGGCTCGACTTTCTTGTCGTGCACCAGATAGAGGTCGTCGGTAGTGGAGCGAATCAGATGACGGTCGTGCGAGACCACGACCAGCGCGCCTTCGAAATCGATCAGCGCTTCGGTCAGCGCCTGACGCATATCCAAATCCAGGTGGTTAGTCGGTTCATCAAGCAGCAGCAGGTTCGGGCGCTGCCAGACGATCAATGCCAGCACCAGACGCGCCTTTTCACCACCGGAGAAGCGGGCGGTCTGTTCGCTGACTTTATCGCCCTGAAAGCCGAATCCGCCGAGGTAGTCGCGCAGTTTCTGCTCCAGTTCCTGCGGCGCCATGCGCGCCAGGTGCTGGATGGGCGATTCATCGGCACGTAAAAACTCCAGCTGATGCTGCGCGAAGTAACCCAGTTTAATGCCTTTGGCGAGACCAATTTCACCGCTGATGGGGGCCAGTTCACCCGCCAGCAGCTTAATCAGGGTTGATTTACCCGCACCGTTACGACCGAGCAGGCCAATGCGTGAACCCGGCACCAGATTCAGTTTGATCGAATCGAGAATGACGCGATCGCCATAGCCGGCGCTGACCTTTTCCATCTTCAATAGCGGGTTTGGCAGGCTTTCCGGTTGACGGAAGCTGAAGTGGAACGGGTTGTCCACGTGCGCCGGGGCAATGAGCTCCATACGCTCCAGCATTTTGATACGGCTCTGCGCTTGCTTTGCTTTGGTTGCTTTAGCGCGGAAACGATCGATATAGCTTTGCAGGTGCGCCACACGCTCCTGCTGACTTTCGTACATCGCCTGTTGCTGCGCGAGGCGGGTGGCGCGCTGGATTTCAAACGCGCTGTAGTTGCCGGTGTACTCGAACATGGTTTGCTGTTCGATATGAATAATTTTGTCCACCACCGGGTCGAGGAAGTCGCGGTCATGGGAAATCAGAATCAGCGTGCCCTGATAGCTTTTCAGCCATCTTTCCAGCCAGATCACCGCGTCAAGATCGAGGTGGTTGGTTGGTTCATCAAGCAGTAGCAGGTCTGAACGGCAAATCAGCGCCTGCGCCAGGTTAAGACGCATACGCCAGCCGCCGGAAAAATCGCTGACCGGACGTTCAAGCTGTTCATTGGAGAAGCCGAGGCCATGCAGCAGGCTTGCCGCGCGTGAGCGTACGGTCCAGGCGTCAATGGCATCCAGCTTGCCATGGACGGTGGCAATGGCGTGTCCATCGTTACGTTCGTTGGCATCGTTCAACTGCGCTTCCAGTTGACGATACTCGCGGTCGCCGTCAATCACGTACTCCAGCGCGGGCTGTGGCAACGCAGGCGTTTCCTGATTCACCCAGGCGAGCTGCCAGTTTCCCGGATAGGTAAATCCTCCGGCGTCAGCGCTGAGTTCATTTTTCAGCAATGCCAGCAGAGTAGATTTACCGCAGCCATTTTTGCCCACCAGGCCAACTTTCTGCCCTGGATTAATGGTGGCCGTGGCATTGTCCAGCAAGACGCGCACGCCGCGACGAATTTGTAACGATGAGAAAACAATCATAAGGCGCCGTATGTTCAGACTATGTTAATTTATCATTATGATAATGTAATGTGTGGGCCGTTTGCCGCACTGAGGCGCCATGGTAGCCCAAAACGTCGAAAATAGACAAAAGACAAAACCGGGAGGGGGATGATGTTCCAGCCAGCGAAAGTGTTGCTGCTGTATGCCCATCCGGAATCTCAGGACTCGGTCGCGAACCGGGTTCTGCTTAAACCGGCCATGCAGCTCAGTAATGTGACCGTGCACGATCTTTACGCGCACTATCCTGATTTTTTCATCGACATTCCGCATGAGCAGGTGCTGCTGCGCGAGCATGATGTGAT
>NZ_JAHLQZ010000279.1:0-4033 GCF_018919505.1 Citrobacter sp. S55_ASV_140 | reverse complement strand
ATTTTGATCCTGTCCGGCGAGCCAGGCGAGCTTTTCGCCAATCTTGCCTTCAAGACCTCTGTTTGTGGGGCGATAATAGCGCGTTTGTGCCATTTCCTGGGGGAAGTACTCTTCTCCGGCGGCATAGGCATTTGGTTCATCATGCGCGTAACGATACTCCTGACCGTAGCCCATCTCTTTCATCAGCTTAGTCGGCGCATTGCGCAGGTGAACGGGAACGTCGTAATCCGGACGTTCACGGGCGTCGGCCAGCGCGGCTTTAAAGGCGGTGTAAACCGCGTTACTCTTCGGCGCACAGGCCAGATAGACGATCGCCTGAGCGATTGCCCGCTCGCCTTCCGCGGGTCCCACGCGAGTGAAACAATCCCACGCGGAAATCGCCACCTGCATAGCGCGAGGATCTGCGTTACCCACATCTTCAGAGGCAATCGCCAGGCAGCGACGGGCAACGTACAGCGGATCGCCACCAGCGGTAATGATTCGCGCATACCAGTAGAGCGCCGCATCCGGCGCGCTACCACGTACCGACTTGTGTAAGGCGGAGATGAGATCGTAAAAGCGATCGCCTTTATTATCAAAGCGCGCGCTGCGTTCACCGGCAATTTCGGTCAGTAATTCCGCTTTCAATACGCGCTTGCCGGAATCATCAACTTCGGCCATATCGGCCATCATTTCCAGCGTATTCAGCGCCCGCCGCGCATCACCATTAACCAGTTCAGCAATCGCCCGACGCGTCTCTTGTGGCAGAACAATATCCTGATCGCCATAGCCACGCGCTTTGTCTGACATCGCCTGGTCAAGCACCTGTTCAATATCGTCGGTGGTTAACGATTTCAGCAAATAAACGCGTGCCCGCGACAGCAGCGCCGAATTCAATTCAAACGAGGGGTTTTCGGTGGTAGCGCCAATAAACGTAATTGTACCGTCTTCAATATGCGGTAAAAACGCATCCTGCTGGCTTTTATTAAATCGATGGACTTCGTCCACAAACAGTATTGTGCGTCGGCCAGCGTTACGGTTCTGACGCGCACGCTCAATCGCTTCACGAATTTCTTTTACGCCAGAGGTGACCGCCGAAATTCGTTCAACATCGGCGTTAGCGTAACGGGCAATAACTTCAGCAAGGGTGGTTTTACCCGTTCCCGGCGGTCCCCATAAAATCATAGAGTGCAGGTGCCCGGCCTCAATGGCGCGGGGCAAAGGCTTACCGGTAGCCAGCAGATGCTGCTGGCCGATATACTGCGCTAAATTTTCTGGCCGCATACGCGCGGCCAGTGGCTGAAAGGTATTATCAGAAAAGTCGAGCGACAGATTGCTCACTCACACGCCTCTACTTACGTTGATCGTCAACCGTTACACCTTGTGGCGGGGTAAAGGTGAATTTAGATGGTTCAATCGCGCCATTCTGCTGCGATTTCAGTTGATAGCTGCTGCGCTGATCGTCTTGCTCAACGGCGCTAAACTGATGGATCGTCCCGTCACGCCCAACATTGATCGTAAACTGTTTCAGGTTTCCGTTGCTGGTTTTCGGCGTCAGCACGAAATCATCGCCGTTTTGCTTAATGTTGTACTGCTGCCAGTCGCTGGCCTGGTTACGCGCAATCAACATGAACGGCGTGTTGCCGGTGGCGTCTTTCAGCCAGGTTGCAGTAGCTTGTTCAACAAACGGGTTAAAGAACCACAGCGTTTTACCATCGGAGACCAGGATGCTCTCGTCAGGCTGCGTCATGTGCCAGTTAAACAGATTAGGACGTTTAACCCATAAATCACCCTGCCCCTCCTGCACTGCCGCACCGCTACCGTCCGTAACCTTTTGCGTAAAGCTGGCATGGAAGCTACTGACTTTATCCAGGCGGCTTTTCAGGTCGCTGGCAGCATCAGCCCAGACGCTGCTCACTACAAAGTTCGACAGTAATGCACAGGTGATTGCGATTCTTTTCATCGTTATTCCTCAAAATACGTCACTCCCAACGGGGAGATCCCTCTGCTATCCATTTCAGGCCAAAAAACAGCATGAGGAAAGTAGATAATACTGAATTACTTAACTTTGCAATCAATCGAAGGGCGGCGGAGCCAACACTTCACGATTACCATTATGCCCTTGCTCACTGACAATTCCCTGCGCTTCCATCTGTTCGATGATGCGCGCCGCTCGGTTGTAGCCGATACGGAACTGTCGTTGAACACCGGAGATGGAAGCTTTGCGTTTTTGGGTAACAAAGTTCACCGCCTGATCGAACAACGGATCTAACTCTTCGCCACCATCAAAGCCGCCAGCACCACCTTCGCTTTCGCTGTCTGAGGTAATGCCATCAACATATTGTGGACGACCGCGCGCTTTCCAGTCCTGAACCACCGCATGAACTTCTTCGTCACGAACAAAGGCACCGTGTACACGCACAGGGATCGTCGAGTTCGGCGCCGAATAGAGCATATCGCCCATCCCCAGCAGCGATTCCGCGCCGCCCTGATCAAGGATAGTACGCGAGTCAATTTTGCTGGACACGGTAAAGGCAATACGCGTTGGGATATTCGCTTTAATCAGACCGGTAATGACGTCAACGGATGGTCGCTGGGTTGCCAGCACCAGGTGGATCCCCGCCGCACGCGCTTTTTGCGCCAGACGTGCAATCAGTTCTTCCACTTTCTTACCTACGGTCATCATTAGATCGGCGAATTCATCCACCAGAACAACGATATACGGCAGTTTTTCCAGCACTGGATGCTGAACGTCCATGCTGTCGCCCGGCTTCCAGTACGGGTCCGGGATCGGACGTCCCATACGAGCTGCTTCGGCGATTTTCTCGTTATAACCGGCAAGGTTACGTACGCCGAGCGCCGACATCAGTTTGTAGCGACGTTCCATTTCATTGACGCTCCAGCGCAAAGCGTTGGCAGCATCTTTCATGTCGGTCACAACTTCAGTCAGCAGATGCGGAATGCCTTCATAAACCGACAGCTCCAGCATTTTAGGGTCAATCATGATAAAGCGAACGTCTTCTGGCTGCGCCTTATACAGCATGCTGAGGATCATGGCGTTCACCCCAACAGACTTACCGGAACCGGTAGTCCCTGCCACCAGCAGGTGCGGCATTTTCGCCAGATCGGCAACAACCGGTTCGCCCGCAATATCTTTACCCAGCACCACAGTCAACGGGGACGAGTTATCACGGAATTTCGCGTTATCTAACACTTCGCGCAGATAAACGGTTTGACGTTTTTTATTCGGTAATTCCAGTCCGACATACGGTTTGCCAGGAATGACCTCGACCACGCGGACCGCAGCGGTCGACAACGAACGCGCCAGATCTCGTGACAGGTTGGAAATGCGCGCCGCTTTAACCCCTGGTGCCAGGTTTAGTTCAAAACGGGTAATGACCGGCCCTGGAGAGTAGTTCACTACATCAGCTTTAATACGGAAGTCCGCCAGACGCGCTTCAACCAGACGCGCCATTTGTTCCAGTGCAAAAGTATCAATCGGCTCAACTTCACTCGGCGGCGGCGTGAGCAGATCTAACGATGGCAGCGGCGTACTCGGACGTTGAACCGGACGGCTGTCGCCGTTACGCATCAAGAGTGGATGGATCAGGCTATCCTGCGGCGGCGGTGTAACAGGCTGTGCTGGCTGCTGGTAATGCTGCTGCGGAGCGACAGGCTGTGCCGGCTGCTGGTAATGCTGCTGCGGTGCGGCAGGCTGTGCCGGCTGCTGATAATGCTGCTGCGGTGCGACTGGTTCCTGGTGCTGCGGCGCAGGCTCTGGCATCACGCCTGGCGTAAACAGCGGCTCATGCGGACCGTCATCCACCAGCGTTTTCATTGGCGAAAATTCAAAGTCATCAAGCGAGAACGGATTGGCCCCGGCAGGCTGTTCGCCGGAATAGCGCTGCTGCTGGGACGAGGCAAACTGGCGAGCCAGTTCCGCTTCTGCGGCCAAATCTTCGTCATCAGTCTGATGGGTATCGTCCTGATAATCATCGCCATAACGGTGCTGCTGAGACTGGGCAAACTGACGTGCCAGCTCATCCTGCTGCAT
>NZ_JAHLQZ010000278.1:0-4049 GCF_018919505.1 Citrobacter sp. S55_ASV_140 | reverse complement strand
GCTGGAAGCCAATGCCGTTTTGGCTTTTTCGAATGCCTGCTTAGCATCCGTCTGATCGAGAGTAACCAGCACATCGCCTTGTTTAACAAAGTCAGTGTTATCAGCCCAGACTTTCGTCACGCTGCCTGATACCTGCGCCATGATCTGAACCTGGTTCCCTGCCACGTACGCATCGTCAGTATCTTCGTAATGACGTAGTACTAAAAACCAATAAATCCCATATGCCACGGCAATGATAATAAAGAGCAAGGTCAGAAGGAGCAGCATACTTTTACGTTTGCCATTCTTCTTAACCGGTTGCTGCGGGGTTTGAGTCTCCGCATTTGCGCTCATGTTGTTCTCCACGATCTTATTTTTTTCACATCGGCTGAGCCGACCTGTTCATCAGAAAGGCCAGCAGTATGCGTGCTGGCCTGTCGGTTTTCATTTATAAATCTGGATTTCTGAGCGAGTCGGCGCGTTAGCGCAGCGCTTCTAATACCGTGCCATCCTGCTCCATCTGGTCAAGACGGGTCAGAAGTTTACGGGTGATTTGCTCAAGCTGATCTTTTTCGGTGGTGCTAAGAGATGACCAGAGTTGATGCAGGCAGTTGTGCTGAGGTGGTAACACCTCTTGCAAAAAAGCATGGCCTTTTTCGGTCAATTGCAGATGCAAACAGCGGCGATCGTTATCGCTTTCGCGACGTTCAATCCAGCCACGTTTTTCTAACTCATCCGCAATGCGGGTAGCGTTAGTCCGTGACGAGCCAAGCGCGCAACTCAGTTCAGAAGGCTGAATACTGTGGTTTTCCTGAGACTCCAGCGTAATCAACGCCATAAACAATGTCTCGTTAATCCCTTGAGCTTTCAGCATCTTATTGCGATTTTCCAGCAGCTTGCCCTGCATGTGCATGCAAAGACGAGTCAGAAGCACTTCCTGATAAGGGAACTCTTCGTAGCGGCTGGCGCGAAATTTTAGCATTTGTTCAATGGGCGTAAACGAACTATCCATTTGGGTATAACCTCATTAATTTCAGCCGATATAGTAACGACAGTGACAAATAAAGTAAATGTATTATTTATTTAAAATGATTGTTTTTGTCTATAAGCCAACCAGCATTTTCCAGGCTAATCCGTAGCCCAGAGCACTCAGTAAGGTCGGAATGATGATGCTGCGGGTCTTATAGAAGCTTGCGCCCAGTATGACAAACCCTACCAGCGTAGGCACGAACCGACGAGCATCGTGCATCACTTCTGGCGCGGTAGACACCACCAACAGGGCGCAAATTGATGCAATGCCAATGGTGTCAAGTAATATGCCCGTCGCACCGCGTCTTGTCGGGCGAACATTCCCTACCCCAAGACGGAGCGGTAAATAGCGAAAGCAATAATTCACGCAGCCGACCAGCAGGCCGAGCAGTAAAACTTCATAGCTCATCAGGTCCTCCCTGCCAAAATGACTGGAGCAGCGCGGTCAGGCATCCACAGATGATGCCCAAAAGGATGGCGGCAGGGATAGAAAAGAGTATTACCCCGGCCAGCGCGCCAGCCAGTGCGGCAGTCACGCAGAGCGCCTGTTGACGCTGGAAAGAGGCGAGCAGGAAACTCATAAATAGCGCCGGAAGCATGAAGCCCAGTGCCGCTTCAACCGCGGGATACTCTTTGAGTAAACCACTACCGGAAAACGCGCCGATCACTGTGCCGAATACCCAGGAAGCCCAGGAGCATAGCGCAATGCCAATCATCCAGTTTTCACTCCAGCGCCGATTATCCCGGACCAGTTTAGCCGTTGCGGCGGCAAAGACTTCATCGGTGAGGCCAAAGGCCCACAGCGCGCTTTTGGGTTTGTTCAGGCGCTGTGTGATGCGACTGCGCAGGGAGGGACCGTATAAAACATGGCGGATATCCATAGCCATAACGGTCAGTGCGGCGACCCACAGAGAACTGCCTGCGGCAAGCATGGTGGTAATGACAAACTGGCTGGCTCCCGCATAGATAATGCAGGAGAAAAAGACGCTTTCGACCGGCGTAAAGCCAAGGCGAGTAGCATTTAGACCAAATGCAAAAGCGACCGGAATATAGCTGATAACTATCGGCAGACTGTCTTTGAATCCTTCCGTTAACGTCGCCGAACGGGATCCGGGCTGGGGTATAGGGCTTTCCATAGGGTTATAGGTTTCATTACCGAAATTAATATAACTTGGTTCAATGAGTTATAACCTTAGCAGACTGATGGGCTCCTTAACACCCTGAGGAGCCCAATCAGCGGTAAACAAGCGCTATACGCTTAATTTACGGCTTCCTGACGGTGAAAACCTCGCCACCAGACCAACAGGTTGAGTACGGCAACGGTCGTACCCGCCAGACAAACGCCCGCCCAACCGGCATGTTGCCAGGCGGAGGCCGAAATCAACGAACCAGCGGCCCCGCCAATAAAATAGCTGGTCATGTAGCCGGCGGTCAGACGGTTACGTGCATCCGGATGAATGCGATAGATAACCGTCTGGTTAGTGATATGCACCCCCTGAACGGTGAGATCAAGAACCAGAATACCGATAATCAGCATTGGCACCGAAGTATGCCCGAGCCAGATAGCCAGCCACGAGAGCAACAGTAACAACAGGCCAACGGTAGTGGTGAGATGTGATTTTCCTTTATCGGCAAAACCACCCGCCGGGCGTGCGCCTAACGCCCCCGCGGCTCCCGCCAGACCGAACAGACCGATCATCCCTTCAGAATAGTTAAATGGCGGCGCGGCGAGCAAAAATGCCATTGAGGTCCACAGAATGCTGAAGTTGGCAAAAGTCAGGCAACCCAGCATTGCGCGGGTACGCAGCAATTTATCATGGGTAAACAGGCTGAATACGGAACCTAACAGCTGCGGATAGTTAAGATGGGTATCTGATTTCATCTTCGGCAGACCGCGCCACAGCGCAATCGCCATCAATGCCATCAGTATCGATGCCACCCAAAATACGGTGCGCCAACCGCCAAGGTTCGCCAGTAACCCGGCTACGGTACGCGCCAGCAGAATACCCAGCAACAGGCCGCTCATAATCGTCCCGACGACTTTCCCGCGCTTGTCCGGGGTGGCAAGCGTTGCCGCCAGTGGAACCAGGATCTGCGCCACTACCGAGAACAGTCCGGTCAGGGCGGTGCCGAGGATCAGCATGCCCAACGACTGGCTGCTGGCGGTAATCAGCATGCCGCCAGCCGCCAGTAGCGTCATGGAGACAATCAACATCCGTCGCTCAAACATATCGCCAAGCGGTACCAGGAATAGCAAACCTGCGGCATAGCCGAGTTGGGCCGCGGTGACGATAAATCCTGCTGTACTGGCAGACAGTGAGAAGTTGCGGGCGATGGTGTCGAGCAGCGGTTGCGCGTAATAGTTACTGGCGACGGCAAGGCCGGTGGCGATAGACATTAACAGGATCAGCGAAGGGCTAAGTCCCTGAGTGGTTTTCGTCATGGTTTTCAACTGAATAATGGGTTGCAGAAAACAATCATAACGGAAGTGATTAACTGTTGCTGATTTGTTGGGTGATGGATTGTGCGGTTTAGGTGGGATAGAGGGAAACAGGCCGGATAAGCGTTAGCGTATCCGGCAATGGTGCGGTTACTGTGGCTGATGGCGCTATGCTTATCAGACCTGCGAGTGGGTTATTTCTGCGCAGCCAGCGCTTCGTTCACCCAGCCGTCGAACTGCTGCTGGTGGGCTT
The DNA here is from genome assembly GCF_018919505.1 of Citrobacter sp. S55_ASV_140. Lineage (NCBI taxonomy): Bacteria > Pseudomonadati > Pseudomonadota > Gammaproteobacteria > Enterobacterales > Enterobacteriaceae > Citrobacter > Citrobacter sp. S55_ASV_140. Next base: position 348 of record NZ_JAHLQZ010000278.1, on the reverse strand, counting down.
TGATCCAGCCGTCTACGTGACCCTGAACATCGGCTTCAGACGCTTTACCGTCATGCATCATCGCGTTCTGTGCGTTGATATCCGCCAACGGTAATTTCATGATAGCGAACAGTTTCGCTGCCGCCGGGTTTTTCTCCGCCCAGGCTTTGTTGGCGACGATGTGCATGGTGTTCACCGGGAAGCCGTAGTTAGCGCCGTTTGGCAATTTGGTATCGATATCTTTCTGCTCACCCGGCAGGGAAGAGAACGGTACCTGCAACCAGACCACATCTTTGCCCGGCTTCATCACGTCGCTGACCCAGTACGGCGTCCAGGTGTAGTAAAGAATGGGTTTGCCTTCTTTAAAGC
>NZ_JAHLQZ010000277.1:0-4081 GCF_018919505.1 Citrobacter sp. S55_ASV_140 | reverse complement strand
GATCCTTAACAACGCGACCGGGCAATTTACCCAAACCCAGCTCGGCGGCATTATCCAGAATAACCCAAACCTACAGCCAGGAAAGGAAGCCTCAGGGATCATCAACGAAGTTACTGGCGCTAACCGTTCACAACTGCAGGGCTATACCGAAGTCGCGGGGAAAGCCGCCAACGTCATGGTCGCTAACCCCTATGGCATTACCTGTAATGGTTGTGGATTTATCAACACGCCTAACGCCACCCTGACCACCGGTAAACCTGTGTTGGACGCCAATGGCAACCTGCAGTCGCTGGAGGTAAGCAAGGGCAGTATTACCATCGAAGGTAAGGGGCTGGATGGTAGCCAGAGCGATGCTGTGTCGATTATTGCCCGCGCCACGGAAATTAATGCTGCGCTACACGCCAAAGATTTGACAGTTATCGCTGGGGCGAATCGCGTTGCGGCGAATGGCCAGACGAGCCCGCTGAATGGCGAAGGAGAAGCACCGAAAATTGCGGTAGACACCGGCGCGTTAGGTGGCATGTATGCTAACCGAATTCATTTGGTCTCCAGCGAGAAAGGGCTGGGTGTCAACCTCGGGAATCTGGATGCCCGTCAGGGTGATATCACCCTCAATGCTAACGGGAAATTAACGATCGGCAACAGTCTGGCAAATGGTGGTCTTTCCGCCAGGGGCGAAGGCGTCACGTTGACCGGCAGCCATAAGACCGGGAGCGGGATGGCCATCAACAGCACCGGGGCGTTAGCGCTACAGGATGCAAATCTCTCCAGCGGTGCAAACGTGCAGTTGGGTAGCGATGGCAAGGTGACGATCGATGGTGGTGGGATTGCCGCAGCTGGCGAGTTGCAGGTGGCTGCTAAACAGGATGTAGCCGTTGCTGCAACCACTCTGGTTAGCCAGAAAAACACCTCACTGCGCAGTGACGGCTCGCTGACAGTTACCGACGGCAGCCTGACCAGTAAAGAAAAACTGGATGTCGAGGGTATTAATGGACTGACGCTGACCCGTTCCACGCTGGGTAGTGATGCTGATGTTAGCCTTAACAGTAAGGGCTATCTGTCGGCGAAAGGGGGATTGCTCTCAGCAGGTAATGGATTAACGCTGAAGGCGCAGCGCATAGCACTGGATAACGCCAGTCGGGCCGATGCGAAAGGCGCATTAAGCCTGACCGGTAGCGAAATGAACAACCAGGGGCAGGTCAATGCGGGAGATGCTTTATCTCTCTCTGGTGACCACCTCGTTAATGGTGGTCAACTGGCGGTAAACGGCAGTCTTGATGCTTCTGTCAGCAGCCTTAGCAACACAGGTCTGATGCAGGGTAACAGCGTATCGGTCCGCAGCGGCTCGCTGGATAATATGGGCACGCTGGCGAGCGGCAGCCAGCTTTCAGTACAGACGGCAGCGCTGAACCAGCAGGGGATCCTGAGCGCGAAAAACGATGCGGATATCCGGGCTGATGCCACGCTGCGTAATAGTGGAAAGTTGCTCTCTGATGGCACTCTAACGGTGCAGGCCGCGTCAGTTGAACAATATGGCGTCCTTTCTGGCAACCAGGGGGTAACGCTCAATGCTGAAAATCTCACCGCCGCGAAAGATTCGTTGATCGCCGGGCAACAAGACATACAGTTAAACGTTACGCAAAACCTTAACCTGAACGGTCAGGTTAATGCCGCCGGTGCGCTTAACGTCGGCGCAAAGCAGCTGACTACCGGCAAAGACGGTCATTTACAGAGCGGTCTGGACCTTGCGATTACCGGCAACAGCGTGACGCTGGACGGCGTACAGGCGGCAAAAGGTTCGCTGGATGTGACGGCTGACCGGCTCAGTCATGGCGGAAAATCCACCGGGGCACGCGTTGGTTTCAGCGCGCAGCAGTCAGTTGATAACCATGGCGAACTGTTGGCAGACACCCTGACGCTCAGCGCGGCGACGCTGACTCATAACGGCAGCGCCAGCGCTGAACGCATCTCGATTATTGCACCTGAACTGCTGACCAGCGGCGGCTCTCTGATAGCCGACACGCTAACTCTCCACAGTCAGCATATTGTGAATAGCGGTCTGATGCAGGGCAACGCGGCAATGGAACTGCAGGTTGATAAGTTAGATAACCTGAGCGGCGGCACGCTCTATGCCAGGCATTCTCTGGCGCTGGATATACCGTATCTGACCAACCATGGGCTGATTACCAGCGACGGTTCATTGCATCTCAATGGTCGCCAGTTGGTTAACGGCGGAGAAATTAACGGCGTTAATCTGCAAAGTGAATATGCGACGGTAAAAAACGAGGCCGCGGGGCGCCTGCTGGCGGACACGTCATTGTCTGTTAACGGACAGCAGACAGATAACCTCGGACTCATGGCCGCCGAAATGCTCGCGCTAAACAGCCAGGACGTGAAAAACGACGGGAATGTGTTGTCGGTGGGTGAATTGAGCCTGAAGAATCAGACCCTGCACAACACCGGCTTGCTGCAGGGCGGCACGCTGAATCTGGAAGCAAATACGTGGCAAAACAGCGGTAATGCGCTGGGTGAAACGGGGGTAACGGCGACAGTACACGACGCGTTCACTAACCAGGGTAATGTACTCAGTCAACAGGGTATGACACTGCATGCCGCCAGTGCGAATAACAGCGGAATGCTGGCGGCGAAGGTGCTGGCATTACACGGCGATCTCAGCAACAGTGGGATCCTGCAGGGGGATCAGGCGCTGGCCTGGGATGGCAGTCGCTTCACTAACCTTGCGGGTGGGCAGGTGACCAGCGGTGAAGACCTACAGCTTAGCGGAAAACGTTTCGAAAATGATGGCCAACTGGAGGGCCGTACGGCGGCGATCAGACTGGATAACCTGCACAATAGCGGCAGCGTTCAGGCACTGGATAGCCTGAAAATTCAGGCTAACGGGCGACTGGATAACCAGGGATCGCTGCGCAGTCTCAACCTGTTCGAGCTGGCTGCGGCGCAGTTGTTTAACGACAACACGATTGCAGCAAAATCCCTGAGTATTTCCGTGCCGGAGCTTATGAATAACGGCATTGTGCAGGGTAATTCGGCGCTACAGCTCACCACCCGCAATCTGTTCAATGGTCAGCAGGGGCAACTGGTCAGCGGCGCGGGGCTGGATTTAGGCCTCGACTCACTGGAAAACCACGGTCTGCTGCTGGCGAATACCGGCTTCACGCTGCGCGGCAGCACATTAATTAACGCAGGTGATATTCAGGCCGACTCCCTGAACCTGACGCTGGCAAACTCGGTTGAAAATCAGGGGAGCCTGGTGGCGAAACAGGGGGCGTCGATGAATACTGCATCCCTGGATAACCGCGGTACGCTGGCGGCGACAAGTGTCGCTCTGGATGGAAAATCAATCCGTAACAGCGGACGGGTGCAGGGCAACGACAGTACCTCGGTTTCTGCGAATACCTTCACCACGGATACCACAGGTAAATGGCTGGCCGGTAATGCGTTGTTGGTGCATACCGGTGCGATGGAAAACGCCGGCGTACTGCAGGGAAATACCCTGACATTTACTGCCGACTCGCTGAATAACAGCGGCGTGCTTAACGGTTTACATGGCCTGGAAGGCAAGCTATCCGGGCGACTTACCAACCCCGGACACATTCAAAGTGGCGGCGCACTGGCGCTTACGGCTGATGATATCAACAGTGCCGGACGTATTGCCGGTGACAGGCTGACTCTTGCTGCCTCGACGTTAAACAATTCAGGCCTGTGGCAGGGGACGAACGGACTTGCGCTGTCTGGCGATGTACTCACGACGGGGATAACCTCCCGTACGCTGAGCGGCGGCGCGTTGACCTTTGATGCTGGCAATATAACGACGCAAGGAACGCTGCAGGGGCAGCAGCTCACGCTGACCGCTGATAACTGGTTGCACAAAGGATCGCTGATAAGCCTGGGTAATCTGACGGCTACTGTAAACAACGGCCTTACCACATCAGGCGATGTGATGAGCCATGGTGGAATGTCACTAACCGCGCAGCAGCTTGATAACAGTGGAAGGCTGCTCAGCGAGAGCGATGTAACGCTCGACGGCGCACAGTTCGATAACAGTGGCGCGGTACAGGGA
>NZ_JAHLQZ010000276.1:0-4090 GCF_018919505.1 Citrobacter sp. S55_ASV_140 | reverse complement strand
GATTCTCGATCAGCTGCGCGAACGCGATGAAAATGTGCTCGAACAGTTGCAGGATGAAATGTACGACTTCTTTATTCTGAGCCGCCAAACTGACGAAGTGCGTCGTCGTCTGCTGGACGAAGTACCAATGGAAGATTGGGCGGTGGCGCTGAAAGGTACTGAAGCGCTGTTACGCCGTTCGATTTATGCCGTGATGCCTAAGCGTCAGGTACAACAACTGGAGGCGATAACCTCACGTCTTGGTCCGGTTCCGGTGAGCCGTATTGAGCAGATACGCCGTGAAATCATGGGAATTGCCCGCGAGCTTGAGGAAGCGGGTGAAATACAGCTACAGCTGTTTGCTGAACAGACGGCGGAGTAACCTATGGCGATTGAAACCATTCGTGGTCGTTACCGGCTGCATCGTTTTCCTCCTCGCCAGCGCCATCTACAGGCTGAACAGCTCACGCCGGGGATTACTCCGGCGGATTATCAGCGCCAGCTGATGGACGGCTTCCAGGAAGGGCTGCAAAAAGGTTTTGAACAGGGGATGACTGAAGGCCAGGAGCAGGGTTTTCAGGAAGGTCATCAGAAGGGGCACGATGAAGGTCGTCGTCAGGGATACACTGAAGGCAGCCTGGCCGGACAGCAGGAAGGGCGCAAGCAGTTTGAACGCGCCGCCCAGCCGCTGGAGGCTATCTCCGGCAAAGTGAATGACTATCTGGCGCACGTCCAGCGTAAACAGCGGGAAGACCTGTTGCAGCTGGTTGAAAAGGTGACCCGCCAGGTGATTCGCTGTGAGCTGGCGCTGCAACCGACGCAGCTATTATCGCTGGTCGAAGAGGCAATTTCGGCCTTTCCGGCGATGCCTGAGTCGCTACAGGTGCTGTTGAGTAACGAAGAATTTAACCGCATCAAAGATGTCGCGCCTGAGAAGGTCACAGCCTGGGGACTGACTCCCTCTCCCGATCTGCAGGCGGGCGAGTGTCGGGTGATTACCGATAAATCCGAGCTGGATATTGGCTGCGAGCATCGCCTCGAGCAATGTATGTCGGCTCTTAAAGAGTCGCTGCTGCCGGAGCCGACGGGTGAGTGATCTTTCCAGCTTCGACAACGCGCTGCGTTCTATTGAGTCGATTCCTTTAGCCCGGGTTGCCGGGCGACTGGTTCGCGTGAACGGCATTTTGCTGGAGAGCGTGGGCTGCCCGTTGGTAACCGGCCAGTTGTGCCGTGTTGAAAGCGCAAACCATACGCTGATCGACGCGCAGGCGGTGGGATTTAATCGTGATATCACCTACCTGATGCCCTTCAAACACCCCGTCGGACTGATGGCGGGGGCGCGCGTATTCCCCGAAGAAAAAGCCCAGGAGATCCTGATCAGCGAAAGCTGGCTGGGGCGGGTGGTCAATGGCCTGGGCGAACCGCTGGATGCCAAAGGCCGTCTGACCGGCAATGACGTGCTGCCACCTCAGGCGCCGTCTATCAACCCCCTTACGCGCCGGTCGGTGAACCAACCGCTGGATGTTGGTGTAAAAGCAATCAACGGGTTATTAACTATCGGCAAAGGCCAGCGCGTGGGGTTGATGGCTGGCAGCGGCGTGGGAAAAAGTGTGCTGCTGGGGATGATCACCCGCCAGACCAAGGCCGACATCGTGGTGGTGGGGTTAATTGGCGAGCGTGGCCGCGAGGTGAAAGAGTTTATCGATCACTCGCTGGGCGCGGAAGGGTTGGCAAAATCCATTATTGTGGCGGCTCCGGCGGATGAGTCGCCGTTGATGCGTTTGAAAGCCACCGAGCTGTGCCACTCTATCGCCGCCTGGTTTCGCGATCGTGGGCATCACGTTTTATTGCTGGTGGATTCGTTAACCCGTTATGCCATGGCGCAGCGTGAGATCGCGTTGTCATTGGGAGAACCTCCGGCGACGAAAGGCTATCCACCCTCGGCGTTCGGTATGATCCCTAAGCTTGTGGAAAGCGCCGGCAACAGTGAAAGTGAAGGGTCAATGACCGCCATTTACACGGTGCTGGCGGAAGGGGACGACCAACAGGATCCAATCGTTGACTGCGCGCGCGCGGTGTTGGATGGGCATATCGTACTGACCCGTAAGCTGGCGGAAGCCGGGCATTATCCAGCCATTGATATTGGGCAGTCGATCAGTCGATGCATGACCCAGGTTACGCCCTACGAGCATCAGCAATCGGCCCGTCTGCTGAAACAAAACTATGCCGCCTATATGGAAATTAAGCCGCTGATCCCGTTGGGGGGCTATGTTGCCGGAGCCGATCCCAGCGTTGATAAAGCCGTCAAAGTGTTCCCCGCCATCGAGCGTTTCCTGCGTCAGGAGGTAAGTGAACCCGCGTCACTTGAACTGGTGCAAAGTCGTTTACAGGCCCTTTTCCCCCAGGCAAAGAAAACGGAAGGTAAATAATCATGCGGCAAATTATTGATACCCTGGCGCAGTTGCAGCGCCTGCGGGATAAATCAGTCAAAGACATGACGGTCCAGTTGGCTAAACAGCAGCAGGTCTGTACCGGCTTTGACAATAACATCAAAGCGCTGGGTTACCTTATTCAAAAAACCAGCACCGGCGTTGAGGCGCCTTCGGTTGAATCACTCAAAAACGTGACCGGATACAAAGGCACGCTACGCACGGTGATTGCCTGGCAGGAACAGGAAAAAACGCTGGCTAAAATCAAAGAGCAGCGTATTCAAAAAAATCTGGTCGCCGCGGCTTGTGAAGAGAAAATTGTCGCCATGACGTTGGCAGATAAGCGTTACGCGCTGAGCAATGAGGCGCAGGTAAAAGAGCAAAAAGCCGTAGATGAAATCGCCGCGCAATGTTGGCTAAGACAGAAGACGCTGGGACTGGTATGAAAACGATCATTACTTTCGGCACATTTGATGTTTTTCATATTGGGCATCTGCGTATTCTTGAACGCGCCGGGCAGTTGGGTGAGCGGCTGATTGTCGGCGTCTCCTCAGATGCGCTAAATATGCATAAAAAAGGCCGGATGCCGGTTTATAGCCAAAGCGATCGCATGGGGATTGTTGCCGGGTTGAAATGCGTGGACAGCGTGTTTCTCGAAGAGTCGCTGGAGAAAAAAGCGGATTATATTCGCCAGTTTAACGCTGATACGCTGGTGATGGGCGATGACTGGGCTGGACGCTTTGATAGTTTGTCGTACCTGTGCGAAGTGGTCTATTTTCCCAGAACACCATCGATATCCACCACCTCGATTATTGAGGTGGTGAAGGGATACAAATAAAAAATTCGTGGACTGGGTTATTCTTCCGGTTTCATCTTGTTTTTATTTTTTATCCACACATCCAGCTGTAATTTCATATCATCAATATGTTGCACAATCAACGGTACCATGTCGGCTGAGAAAAAATGCTGCATATGCGGATGAATGCCGCCAGTACGTTGCCGATGTGCTTTATCAAGATCAAGGTAAGCTTCTCCTGATTTCTTATATTTAATTAAGGGTAATATATCAAAATGATTTGCCGGGTCAGCCTTCCATAAAAACATCTTTAGCTGATTATCAACCTTCATTAAGTGAAAGTGTTCGGAAGTGATGGCATACCCTTTCTTGAGTGGACTTCCGCCATGCTGACTTTTCTGTTGTGCAAATAGATTACGACTGTAACAAAAACGGCGTTGTGGCGTTAATGCGAAAGCTTGTTTTTCTATACCTTCAGCAGGCGTTATATCAAGTAAGGTCAGTACTGTATTGTAGATATCGACCATACTGACCATATGGTTTAAATCAACGGCTTTCATGCCTGGACAGAAAATAAATGCTGGGGTATGAACTAATGGCGTGTAGGGTTCAATACCATGCGTATAACCGCCATTAAATCCGTGCCCCCAAAAGTCATCGCCATGATCGCCAAAGGCGATAATCATTGTATTATCAAGCTTTTTGTTTTCCATCAACATTTTAATGGTCTGACCGACCATTAAATCCATACTTTGGTAGCCACGCTGCCAGCGTTCGAGGCTGTTACTGCCCCCTCTTTTGATATCATCGTAATAACACAGATGACTACTGAGGTTCCACAGATAGAGCGCGAAGGGCTCCGGGCGGGAAATGACCTGCTGCATTT
>NZ_JAHLQZ010000275.1:0-4128 GCF_018919505.1 Citrobacter sp. S55_ASV_140 | reverse complement strand
GCTCAGGAAGACTGCCGTAATGGTTTCCTGCTCGATGGCTTCCCGCGTACTATTCCGCAGGCTGACGCCATGAAAGAAGCAGGTATCAACGTGGACTACGTTCTGGAGTTCGACGTACCTGACGAGCTGATCGTTGACCGTATCGTGGGGCGTCGCGTACATGCTGCTTCTGGCCGCGTTTACCACATCAAATTCAACCCGCCTAAGGTTGAAGGTAAAGACGACGTAACCGGCGAAGAGCTGACCACCCGTAAAGACGATCAGGAAGAGACCGTACGTAAGCGCCTGGTGGAATACCATCAGATGACCGCGCCGCTGATCGGCTACTACTCTAAAGAAGCGCAGGCGGGTAACACCAAATACGCGAAAGTTGATGGCACTCAGGCTGTTGCTGACGTGCGCGCAGCGCTGGAAAAAATCCTCGGTTAAGTTTTAGCGCAGTCAATGCCGGATGGCGGTGTAAACACCTTATCCGGCCTATGATTTTTTTGTAGGCCAGATAAGCGCAGCGCCATCAGGCAAATTCACGTCTTACCTCTCGCAGCAATTAGTTCTTCTTCATCACTTTTCCGCTACAATTATCAACAATTTGAATCGATAAGAGGCGGTAATGCGTCAGACGAAAACCGGTATCCTGCTGGCAAACCTCGGCACCCCCGATGCCCCCACTCCTGAAGCTGTTAAACGCTACCTGCGCCAGTTTTTAAGCGATCAACGTGTAGTTGATACTTCCCGCCTGCTGTGGTGGCCGTTGCTGCGTGGGGTGATCCTGCCGCTGCGTGCGCCACGCGTGGCAAAGCTATACCAGTCAATCTGGATGGAAGAGGGTTCGCCGCTGATGGTCTACAGCAAGGCACAACAGCAGGCGCTGGCACAACGCCTGCCCAATACGCCTGTTGCGTTGGGCATGAGCTACGGCTCGCCTTCGCTTGAAAGCGCAGTCGACGAACTGCTGGCAAGTGGCGTTGAACACATTGTCGTGTTACCCCTGTATCCGCAATATTCCTGTTCGACGGTGGCGGCGGTGTGGGATGAACTCGCGCGCATCCTGGCGCGTAAACGCGGTATTCCCGGCATCTCCTTTATTCGTGATTACGCCGATGACAGCGCTTATATTGACGCGCTGGCAAAAAGTGCCCGTGACTCCTTCGCCAAACACGGCGAACCCGATTTACTGCTGCTCTCCTACCATGGGATTCCACAACGTTACGCCGACGAAGGCGATGACTACCCGCAGCGCTGTCGCGATACGACCCGTGAGCTGGTCTCTGCGCTTGGCCTGCCGCCGGAAAAAGTGATGATGACCTTCCAGTCGCGTTTTGGTCGCGAACCGTGGCTAACGCCGTATACCGACGAAACGTTAAAAATGCTGGCGGAGAAAGGGACCCGACATATCCAGGTTATGTGTCCGGGCTTTGCGGCAGATTGCCTTGAAACGCTGGAAGAGATCGCGGTGCAAAACCGGGAGATTTTCCTCGAGGCTGGCGGCCAGCAATATGAGTATATTCCGGCGCTGAACGCCACACCGGAACATATCGAAATGATGGTTAAACTGACCGCAGCCTATCGTTAAAGTTGTGCTTTGAAGTAACGCGCGCCCTCCCGCAAGGCATCGTCGGCGGTTTTCATCATCCGCGAGTAGTGCAGGAAGGCGTGCAGCGTGCCGGGGTACATTTTGTACTGGCAGGGCTGCTGATGTGCCTGTAGCGTCTGAAATAATAAGCGGCTGTCGTCAATCAACGGATCGAACTCCGCGCCGGCGATAAAACACGGTGGCACGTCGCGCGTCAGGTCGTTATTGAATAAGCAATAATACGGTGACTCGCGATCGTCGGCGCTACGCAGGTACGCGTTTTCGTACATCTGCAGATCCTCCCGCGATAAACCATCCCACGCTCCGCCCATCAGCCGTCGGCTGGGCGAATCCTGCAGGCCGTAAAGTCCATACCACAGCAATATGCCAGCGACTTTGCCGCAGGCAATCTGTTTGTCCCGCAGCCACAACGCGCTGGCAAGCGCCAGCATCGCGCCAGCGGAATCACCGGCAAAACCAATATGATCCACATTCAGAGAATAGTCGCCCGCGTGTTGGTGATAATACTGACAGACGGCGACAATCTCCTCGATGGCTTGTGGGAAACGAGCCTCCGGCGAGAGAGAATAGTCGATGCCAATTAACGTGCACTGCGTGTAAAGCGCCAGTAAGCGCATAATGCGATCGTGAGTATCCAGATTACCAAGAATGAAACCGCCGCCGTGCAGATAATACAGCGTGGCCTGGCTATGGGGTTGCGGAGAATAAATTCGCGTGGCAACGGGGCCGCGCGCGGTAGAAATGACGCATTCTCGGGTATTCATCTGCGGGGCATCGGCATTCCACAATTGCCGTTCGTGGATATAGTGTTGGCGCTGGGCCACGATGTCATCGGCGGCGGGCCAGGGCGGCAGATCGTCGCGATGAAAATTCACCACGGTTTTCATTTCGTCTGAAATTTCGTCGAGTACGGGGATCTTATTTTCCGGCTTCATAAACGCTCCTTGTGAAGGTGATTTATTGTAGAAATTCCCCCCGTATAAACTGCGATCCCATCGTCCGATATTGAAACTCAGCGCCGCATCGCATGCGTACAGGGGAATGTGCTACCATGCACCGCTCAGCTAATCACCCGTAAAATCGACCATGAAATTTCCCGGTAAACGTAAATCCAAACACTATTTTCCTGTCAGCGCGCGCGATCCGTTGCTGCAACAGATTCAGCCTGAAAATGAAACCAGCGCAGCCTGGGTGGTGGGTATCGACCAGACGCTGGTAGATATTGAAGCCAAAGTTAATGATGACTTTGTAAAGCGTTATGGATTAAGCGCCGGGCACTCTCTGGTGATTACAGACGATGTCGCCGAAGCGCTCTACCAGGAACTGGTACGTGACAATTTGATCACTCATCAGTTTGCCGGTGGAACTATCGGTAACACGATGCACAACTACTCCGTGCTGGCAGATGACCGCTCGGTGCTGCTGGGCGTGATGTGCAGCAATATCGAGATTGGTAGCTACGCGTACCGTTATTTATGTAATACCTCCAGCCGTACCGATCTGAACTATCTGCAGGGCGTTAATGGACCGATTGGTCGCTGCTTTACGCTGATTGGTGAATCCGGTGAGCGCACGTTCGCTATCAGCCCCGGACATATGAATAAGCTGCGGGCGGATAGCATCCCTGAGGCGGTTATTGCCGGGGCCTCCGCGCTGGTGCTGACCTCCTATCTGGTGCGTTGCGAACCGGGCGAGCCGATGCCGGAAGCGACCATGAAGGCGATTGAATATGCCAAAAAACACAATGTGCCGGTGGTTCTGACGCTGGGTACCAAATTTGTTATTGCCGATAACCCACAGTGGTGGCAGGCATTCCTGAAAGAGCATGTCTCCATTCTGGCGATGAATGAAGAAGAGGCCGAAGCACTGACCGGCGAGAACGATCCGCTGCTGGCGTCCGACAAAGCGCTGGATTGGGTGGATCTGGTGCTGTGCACTGCGGGTCCGGCAGGTCTGTATATGGCGGGCTTTACGGAAGAAGAAGCCAAACGTAAAACCCAGCATCCGCTGCTGCCAGGGGCTATTGCCGAATTCAACCAGTATGAATTCAGCCGCGCCATGCGCCATAAAGACTGTACTAATCCGCTGCGCGTGTATTCGCACATCGCACCGTATATGGGCGGGCCTGAAAAGATCATGAACACCAACGGCGCTGGCGACGGCGCGCTGGCGGCATTGCTGCATGATATTACCGCCAACAGCTACCACCGCAGCAACGTGCCTAACTCCAGCAAGCACAAGTTCACCTGGCTGACCTATTCGTCGTTAGCCCAGGTATGTAAATATGCTAATCGCGTGAGTTATCAGGTGCTGAATCAACATTCACCACGCCTGACGCGCGGTTTGCCAGAACGTGAAGACAGTCTCGAAGAGTCGTACTGGGACCGCTGAGTTCTGGCCCGATGGCGCTGCGCTTATCGGGCCTACTCTGGTGTGTGAATACGTAGGACGGATGGCGTAGCGCCATCCGGCACGTAATATTAACTGGCAGTAGCAACGTCGCCGGCAGGTGGCGTTTCAATCAGCTCCAGCAT
>NZ_JAHLQZ010000274.1:0-4163 GCF_018919505.1 Citrobacter sp. S55_ASV_140 | reverse complement strand
GTTTAAGGGCAAGCATCGGGATACCTCCTCCCTGCCCGGCAACATTGCGTATGCCATATTTGTGCTGTTTTGCTTTTGGGCAGGCGCGCAGATTTTAAATTTGCTGGCCCACGCACCCGGTATCTATGAGCAGTTGATGCAGTTGCAAATGCAAGAGACAGGACGCCCGCGCGTTGAAATTGGTTTAGGCGTCGGTACCCTGTTTGGGCTGATCCCTTTCCTGGTCGGTAGCCTGATTCTTGGCGCCGTCGCGACAATTATCCGCTGGCGCCGCCGTCATCATAACGATGACTGAGCCATACACTTCGCCCGACGATCGTCCACGCGTTTAGCAAACCACGCGGTCGTCAGATTACGCGTGATCTTCGGGCTTTCCAACTGAATGCCAGGCAGCATTTCACGAGGTAGCGATTTACCGCTCTTCGCTTCCGCCAGCTTATAGACCTTCTCGTACAGCGCAGTCTCTTCAAAGGCCAGGCTATCGCCCTTTTGCAGTTGCCGGTGGATCTCACTCTCGCTCATCCCCAGCTTCCCGGCCAGCTTGCGTACCGCCAGCTCCGTTTTCCCCGGCTCGCTGCTGCCGTAGAGAATCAAATCCCCGTCCAGCGCCAGCTTCACTCCGCTGGCTTTACTGACTGCATTCTGGAAAGCCGCATTGCGGCTGGCGTACCAGCCGGCATTAAAATCTGCAAAACGGAAGATGGGCGCACTGTAATTCGCCGGATAATTGAGCAGATGATAAGTGCCAAACCACAGTCCGCCGCGTCGGCTGAACACTTCCTGACGGACCGTCCCTGCCATTTTCCATGGATAGCCGCTGGCGTGCTGCTCGGCAAACGCAATGCTGACCTGCATCGGTCCGCCGGTATGCACCGGATTCAGTGAACCAAACAGCGTCTGCCCCATCGGTACCATATTGATGAAATCATCAAAGATGGCACTAAGCTGTTTTTCCGTCTTCACCGTATCCAGACGCTCACTGTAGCTTTTCCCCGTTGGGGAGTTAATCTTCAGCGCAGTGTGCACCACAAACAGCGGAATATGCATGCGCTCGGCGCGACGGTCGATCTCTTTCCAGGCGATTTTACTTAAGCCAGGAACCGCCGGATCGGCCTGGTAGTTTGACTCCTGTTGCGCGACCGCCAGCACCGAACAGATGTTTTCAACCGTTGGCGCCAGCTTCTGGCTTTCAAACGTCTTCGCCAGATCCTGCGCCCACGCATCCCGGTCTTTCACGCTGGCGGGCATTTTCTGGCGCACCACGCTCGCCACATCGACGGCTTTCTCCCCTTTTTTTAACGGCTGCGCGGGTTGGCTACTACATCCCACCAGCACCAATGCTGCCAGTCCGGACCAGGGGTAAAGACGGGAAACCGTCGACATAACATCTCCTTTTGTTAGCTAAGCGTATGGGTAACTTCCTGAATATCCTGGCCATCAAGTTCACGTTCAAAGCTGCGCAGACGCTTATAGATAGACATCAGTTCAACTAAGGTTGTCCAGGAGTTAATCAGATACTGGAACGAGCCGCGCACCTGGCCAAACACGTTGGTAATTTGCGTCATCAAACCGAGCGTAATCGTACCGGCAACAATTGACGGAAACAGCAGGAACAAACCGAAAACGTTATCAACCTGCAGGTACAGAATACGGGCGATATTAAAATACATGTAGTGAAAATAGAGACGGAAATAGTTTTGCCGCACCGCATGGAACAGTTCACGCACCGTCGGCGGCGTTGCACGACTGGCATCATCTTCACCGTATACCAGTTCTTTACGGTAAGCCGCTTCCACACGCTGGTTTTTAAACTCCAGACCCGGAAGCTTGATCCCGACTACCGCCAGCAAGCCGGTTCCCATCAGCGACCAGACAATCGCGGCAATCACCAGCCCATAAGGAACATGTCCAATAATCGGCAGATCAGGAACATGCGCCGACAGCGTAACCAGTACCGGCAAGAAGGCAATCAGCGTCATAATGGCGTTGATAAAGCTGACGCCCATATTTTCCAGCGTGGAGGCAAAACGCATGGTGTCTTCCTGCACACGCTGTGCTGCGCCTTCGATATGACGCAGATGCTGCCAGTGCGCCATATAGTGTTCGTTCATCGCGGTACGCCAGCGGAACACATAGTGACTGACGAAGAAATTGTTCATCACGCCAATGACCACGGCAATCAGCGCAATGCCGAGAAAGATCCCCACTTCATTATAGAACTGCTCAATTTTCACCTTATGCGGTGCGCTGAGCGCGGTTTGAATGAGATCGTAGAATGGCGCATACCAGGCGTTGACGGCGACGCCGACCTCAACCAGAAACCAGGTCACAAAAATTATCAGCGAGGTACCGAGAATGGACCAATACTGCCAGCGGTGCGGGCTGTAGAGAAACCAGAACAGCGCGAACACCCCAACGCAAAGAATGTAATAAGCATAAAAAATCAGGTAATCCAGCGACCAGAAACGCGCTGCGCTAATCGGTACATCCCCCGACGCGCCGGTAATGCGCGCCACCCAGGCTCCCCCACCTGCTTGCCAGAATACAACAGCGACCAGTGCCCAAATAAATGCCGAAATAAAGAACGGTCCCGGCTTTGGGAAAAAAGACTTAAACATAGTGCTCTCCTGCTAACTTCTTATCGTTATGACGACTGCTGTGCGTTTGCCACCGGGAAATGCGGCGGCGAGACGGCTTACGCCAAAAAACACAAGCTGAAACCGACAATTGTGACCAAAACCGTGGCACATAGTTCGCCCCACGGCGATGAAGAATTGTTTCTGTGGTTTTCACACTCGACAACGTTCCAGCATGTGCAGATTATCACAGCGTGAGATCACAAAAGCGAACATCCACAATCCGGGAAACACTCACGTTTACTCATCGTTACGTTTTTCACACTATTATTGGCTGATAAGCGCTTTGCAATACGCCATTGAGTAGTATAAATACGCATACGCACGACATCCTTTTTCACTTTTTCTAACTCATGGACACCACCGTTGAAACGTAGTCTGCTTTTTTCTGCCGCGCTGTGTGCGGCGTCATTGACATCTGTCCAGGCGGCACAGCCTATAACCGATCCGGTCTTCGCCTCAGATATCGTCGATCGTTATGCCGACCATATATTTTACGGCAGTGGTGCTACGGGGATGGCGCTCGTGGTGATTGATGGTAATCAACGCGTATTTCGTAGCTTCGGCGAAACGCGCCCCGGCAATAATGTTCATCCACAACTGGATTCCGTGATTCGCATTGCCTCTATCACTAAATTAATGACCAGCGAAGTGCTGGTGAAATTACTCGATCAGGGCACGGTTAAACTCAACGATCCCTTGAGTAAATATGCACCACCTGGCGCACGCGTGCCGACTTATCAGGGAACGCCAATCACGTTGGTGAATCTGGCGACGCATACCAGCGCGCTGCCGCGCGAACAGCCTGGCGGCGCAGCACATCGCCCGGTGTTTGTCTGGCCAACCCGCGAACAACGCTGGAGCTATCTCTCAACCGCCACGCTTAAAGCCGCGCCAGGATCGCAGGCTTCTTATTCAAATCTGGCATTCGACCTGTTGGCCGACGCGTTGGGAACTGCTGCCGGTAAGCCTTATCCGCAGGTGTTTGAAGAAAAAATCACCCGACCGCTGGGAATGAAAGACACCACCTTTACCCCATCCCCGGATCAATGCAGACGTCTGATGGTCGCGGAAAAAGGCGCCAGCCCTTGTAACAATACCCTGGCGGCAATGGGTAGCGGCGGTGTCTATTCAACGCCCGGCGATATGATGCGCTGGATGCAACAGTATCTCTCTTCTGATTTTTATCATCGCAGCCAGCAAGCCGACCGTATGCAGACGCTGATTTATCAGCGTACGCAGTTAACCAAAGTGATAGGGATGGACGTTCCGGGCAAAGCCGATGCGCTTGGTTTGGGCTGGGTGTATATGGCACCGAAGAATGGCCGCCCGGGAATTATTCAAAAAACCGGTGGTGGCGGTGGTTTTATTACCTATATGGCAATGATTCCGCAGAAAAACGTTGGGGCATTTGTCGTGGTGACCCGTTCTCCGCTGACGCGCTTTACCAATATGAGTGACGGTATTAACGATCTGGTCACAGAGTTGAGCGGAAACAAACCGCAGGTTATTCCCGCATCCTGATTC
>NZ_JAHLQZ010000273.1:0-4165 GCF_018919505.1 Citrobacter sp. S55_ASV_140 | reverse complement strand
GGTAATGAGTGTCGTCTCTTTGAAGAAGAATTTGCTCAATGGGTTGGTACAAAATATGCAGTTGCATTGAGCAATGGTACATTGGCGCTGGATGTTGCTCTCAAGGCATTAAATATTGGAAGTGGTGATGATGTCATTGTCACTTCTCGTACATTTTTAGCATCGGCATCATGTATTGTTACAGCGGGTGCCAATCCTGTATTTGCGGATGTAGATCTAAACAGTCAGTGTATTACAGCGGAGACCATTTCAGCTGTTTTAACACCTAATACTAAAGCAGTCATTGTTGTACATTTAGCTGGGATGCCAGCTGAAATGGATCCGATTATGGAGCTAGCTGAGAAACATGGTCTTTATGTTATTGAAGACTGTGCACAAGCACATGGCGCTCGATA
This sequence comes from Citrobacter sp. S55_ASV_140, assembly GCF_018919505.1. Lineage (NCBI taxonomy): Bacteria > Pseudomonadati > Pseudomonadota > Gammaproteobacteria > Enterobacterales > Enterobacteriaceae > Citrobacter > Citrobacter sp. S55_ASV_140. The sequence continues at coordinate 3,770 of NZ_JAHLQZ010000273.1, read as the reverse complement.
CAAAGGCAAGCGAGTTGGTAGCATTGGCCATATTGCTGCTTGGTCGTTCTGTCAAGATAAGATCATGACGACGGGAGGCGAAGGTGGGATGGTGACCACCAATGATAAATCCCTCTGGTCTTCAATGTGGAGCTATAAGGATCACGGCAAGAGTTATGATGCTGTCTACAATCGTGAACACAAACCGGGTTTTAGATGGTTGCATGAGTCATTTGGTACCAACTGGCGCATGTTGGAAATGCAGGCTGTGATCGGACGCATTCAATTAAGAAAAATGAATGAATGGACTCAGCGTCGCCAGGAAAATGGTAAATCGATTGATGCTGCGTTAGCTGATCTCAGTGGTGTGAGGTTAGTAAATATACCAGATTATATTGAGCATGCGGAATACAAACATTATGTGTTTATTGAGCCATCAGCTTTAAAAGAAGGCTGGAGCAGAGATCGTATTATTAATGAAATTAATGATGCTGGCGTACCTTGTTACCAAGGTAGTTGCTCTGAAATTTATCTTGAAAAAGCATTCGATAATACGCCATGGCGGCCTGAGCAGCCTCTACCTCATGCAGTAGAGTTGGGTAATACTAGTCTAATGTTCTTGGTTCATCCAACGTTAACACCAGCAGAAATTGATTTAACATGTGAAGTGGCACGTAAGGTTCTGACTAATGCCCTTATTTGACAAAACTAGTCAGTTATAAGTATCTACTAACCTTACTTGAGGTAGCAGATCGTGCTACCTCCACCCTATTTAAATGTGGTATAGAATGTTAACGCAACTACTCAGTTTGCCTCGTAATATAAAACGCATAATCATGGTGGCGATAGATTTTGTTTTATTGCTTATCGCTTTCTGGGGAGCTTTTTGGGTCCGGATGGATGTTTCTGCACCTTATACTAGCTACGAGCACTGGAAGTTACTAGCTTGTCTTATTGTTGTTACTGTATTTGTGTTTGCAAGGATGGGGTTATACCGTACGGTTCTAAGATATGTCACAGCCAAGATATTTGTGACTGTCCTGCTAGGCCTTTGCATATCAACAGTACTGCTCATAATATTATCATATTTTTTTGATATGTTTCTTCCCAGAACAATACCAATAATTTATTTTGCTTTCTCATTATTATTGATTTGCGGTTCAAGACTATTATTTAGGATGTTGCTTACTTATGCTGTGCGTGGACGAACGCCAGTTATTATTTATGGAGCAGGAGCCTCCGGTAGACAACTTTTAACCGCCTTAAGGCAGGTAGATGAATATTTCCCGGTTGCATTTATTGATGACAATCCTCTATTGAATAAAGTCGTTATTCATGGTGTAACTGTTTATTCTCGAAAAAATATTGAAAAATTAGTTCATCGCTATGGCATTAAAAAAATACTATTAGCGATGCCTTCTATTTCAATTGAAAAACGAAAAGAAGTTATTACATATTTAGAGGACTTTCCATGTGAAGTTTTATCCATACCTGGTATGGTAGATCTTGTTGAGGGAAAGGCTCAAATTATGGCTCTCAAAAAAGTGTCAATTGATGATCTCCTCGGAAGGGAACCTGTTTCACCTGATGCAGAATTATTAGCGAAAAATATTCGTAATAAAGTTGTCATGGTTACTGGAGCTGGTGGTTCAATTGGCTCTGAGATATGCCGGCAAATTATTTTACAACACCCCAAAATTCTGATTTTGTTTGAAGTGTCTGAGTTCGCACTTTATTCTATCGAAAAAGAACTAACTATGCTCGCGCATAATGATAATAATGATGTTGTAATAATCCCGCTAATGGGATCAGTTCAAAAACTACATCGTTTAGAAACTATTATGCGTGTTTTTAATGTTAATACTGTTTATCACGCTGCAGCATATAAACATGTCCCTCTGGTTGAATATAATGTAGTAGAAGGTGTTAGAAATAATATTTTTGGGACACTGTATTGTGCTCAAGCAGCGATATCATCTAATGTTGAGACTTTTATCTTGGTTTCAACTGATAAAGCTGTTAGACCGACTAATACGATGGGGGCGACGAAACGTGTTGCGGAGTTGGTTTTACAGGCTTTAGCGCAAGAGCAGTCAACAACCTGTTTCAGTATGGTCAGATTTGGTAACGTTTTAGGCTCATCAGGGTCGGTTGTCCCATTGTTTGAAAAGCAAATCGAGCAAGGTGGGCCTGTTACTCTGACGCATAAAGATATCATCCGCTATTTCATGACAATACCAGAGGCTTCTCAGTTAGTTATTCAGGCTGGTGCCATGGCCAAAGGTGGAGATGTTTTTGTGCTTGATATGGGCGATCCTGTTCGAATATATGACCTGGCAACTCGTATGATCAAACTATGCGGCTTAAAGATTAAAGATGAATCAAATCCGGATGGCGATATAGAAATTAGTGTCACTGGGTTGCGCCCAGGAGAAAAGCTCTACGAAGAATTGCTGATTGGCGAGCAAGTTCTTGGTACATCTCACCCGAGAATTATGACGGCACATGAAGATATGCTCAGTTGGGCAGAACTTGAAAGTTACCTGAAGCAAATGGATGAGGCATGTACTAATTTTGAGCATGATATCATTCGTAATCTTTTACTGAAAATACCGACAGGTTTTCAACCCACCGATGGTATTTGTGACCTGGTATGGCATGCAAAGCATAATGTCTCCGGATGCACTTTGAATGTGACATGTTGAGTTAGCACATCAACCGCTATCTACTTTCAAGTATCCTGGGTTAACATCTAGAACACATTCAAGCCGCGCATACCTTGCGCGGTGACCACACCTGACAGGAGTATGTAATGTCCAAGCAACAGATCGGCGTCGTCGGTATGGCAGTGATGGGGCGCAACCTGGCGCTCAACATCGAAAGCCGCGGTTATACCGTCTCCATCTTCAACCGCTCCCGCGAAAAAACTGAAGAAGTTGTTGCCGAGAATCCGGGTAAGAAACTGGTTCCTTATTACACGGTGAAAGAGTTCGTCGAGTCTCTTGAAACCCCTCGTCGTATCCTGTTAATGGTGAAAGCGGGCGCAGGCACAGATGCTGCCATCGACTCACTGAAGCCGTATCTGGATAAAGGCGACATCATCATTGATGGTGGTAACACCTTCTTCCAGGACACTATTCGTCGTAACCGTGAACTGTCCGCAGAAGGCTTTAACTTCATCGGTACCGGCGTATCCGGCGGCGAAGAGGGCGCACTGAAAGGCCCGTCCATCATGCCTGGTGGACAGAAAGAAGCCTACGAACTGGTTGCGCCGATCCTGACCAAAATTGCTGCTGTGGCGGAAGATGGTGAGCCGTGCGTGACCTACATCGGCGCTGACGGCGCGGGTCATTACGTGAAGATGGTTCACAACGGTATCGAATACGGCGACATGCAGCTGATTGCTGAAGCCTATTCTCTGCTGAAAGGTGGCCTGAACCTGTCTAATGAAGAACTGGCAACCACCTTCACCGAGTGGAATGAAGGTGAGCTGAGCAGCTACCTGATCGACATCACCAAAGATATCTTCACCAAAAAAGATGAAGAGGGTAAATACCTGGTTGACGTGATCCTGGACGAAGCAGCGAACAAAGGCACCGGTAAATGGACCAGCCAGAGCTCTCTGGATCTGGGCGAACCCCTGTCGCTGATCACCGAGTCCGTATTCGCGCGTTACATCTCTTCTCTGAAAGATCAGCGCGTGGCGGCATCTAAGGTGCTGTCCGGCCCGCAGGCCAAACTGGCTGGCGATAAAGCTGAGTTTGTTGAGAAAGTGCGTCGCGCGCTGTATC
>NZ_JAHLQZ010000272.1:0-4166 GCF_018919505.1 Citrobacter sp. S55_ASV_140 | reverse complement strand
TTAATATACAGACCATCGGCGACAAAAATAAAATCCAACTTCCCTTTTTCCGCAATAAGCGCCGTTTCTTTAACAAAGTCAAAATTAATACTGGCATCGGCCTGCGCCGCCGGATGACGCCATGCAGACATATTTCCCGATGCGCCATGCAGAATAGTGCCGAGCCGTAGTTGCCGATTTTCAGCCATAATAACCCCTACCCAACAGGTAAAATTAAATGTGTGCGAATGCCGTTTTTGCTAAATGAGCAAAGTAGTGCGCGGCGGGTTCTATTAAGCGTTCATCCGGATTAAATCCCGGATGATGTAATCCGTATTCGCTGGCGCTACCAATACTGACGAACGCTCCAGGCGTATTTTGCAGGTAGACGGCAAAATCCTCCCCGCCCATATGCAGGTCGGCATAGTGGGTGGCGTAGCCTGATTGTTTCGCCACGGCGGTGGCGATATCCGCCCAACGATCATCGTTCACCAGCGCGGTCGGTCCCGCATGCCAGATAACATCAATTTGTGCGCCAAAAGCGTGGGCAAATCCGGCGGCGATGTCATTTACCCGGGCTTTGACCTGCTGCTGCACCTCAATGCGATGCGTTCTGAGCGTCCCTTCCAGCTCTACGGACTCTGGCAGCACGTTCCATGTGTTTCCTCCCTGAATACGGGTCACGCTGAGCACCACTGAATCCAGGGTGTTAACATCGCGACTGGCAACGCTTTGCAAAACTGTTACCAGTTGGCTGGCGAGCAGGATGGCGTCTTTGCCTTCATGCGGACGCGCCGCATGTGCGCCTTTGCCATTGATACGTAACACAAAGCGATCAACATTGGCATAGAATGCACCGCCGCGCGTGGCGAACTCCCCTACCGGCAAACCCGGTTCATTGTGCATGCCAAAAATAGCCGCGACGTTTTGCAGTGCACCAGCGCGAATCAGTGTTTTGGCGCCGCCAAAACTCTCTTCCGCGGGTTGAAACAAAATACGTACTCGCCCCGGTAAGTCTGCTTCCTGCTGCTTAAGCAGCAGCGCGGCGCCAAGCATGACGCTGGTGTGAATATCGTGCCCGCAGGCGTGCATCACCCCCGGCGTGAGTGAGCGAAACGGAACATCGGCGCTTTCTTCTATCGGCAAGGCATCAATGTCCGCCCGCAAGGCGATGATCTCTTCTCCCTGACCAATTTCCGCGACCAGACCGGTTTTCAGGTTGAATGGCAGAATCTGGACATCAGCACTGCGCAACCAGTCGCGAATACGCGCCGTCGTCGCCACTTCCTGCAGGGAAAGTTCCGGGTGTTGATGCAATTCACGACGCCAGTTGATAAGCGTTGTCGCCAGTGTCATCAGACCACCTCCACGGCGTTATGGGCTTGTGCCAACAACCGTAGCGACGTCAGACGCGCGTGCCCCTCTGCCACTGGCGTGTCGATAATGAACTCATTAATGCCAAATTGCGTATGCAGGGCATTCAGTTTTGCCAACACGTCGTGGGCAGTACCGTGTAACAAGGCCTGTTCACGACGCGCGATTTTGCGGGGCGGACTGCCAGCCTGCGCAGCGAAGGCCAGCGCTTGCTCTTCGCTGGCAACCGTGACGCGTTGGCCATTTTCGAGTTCCACGCCCCAGATCTGCACGTTTTCCGCAAGCTGCGCGGCGGTGTCGTTACTGTCAGCCACAATCACCTGGACGGCGACTATCGTCGGGCGTGTGCTGTGGGTCTGCCAGAAGGACAAAACGTCACGCAATAACGCTCTGTCACCGTTGAGGTGTGCCGCGAAGATGAAATTCCAGTCGGATTGCGCTGCCAGCTGAGCGCTTTGTACACTGGCTCCCAGCACAAACCCTTCTGGCGGTCGCGGTGGGATTGGCGTAGGGAAAACCGTTTCCCCGCTTTCCGTGCCGTTCAGCGCCAGCCAACCGTTAAGCTGAGAAAGCTGGTCAGCAAAACTGCCTTTTTCATCCTGATGAAGTCCCAGCTGTAACGCCTGAGTCGACAGGGGTAAGCCGCCAGGCGCTTTTCCGACGCCAAGATCGACACGTCCGGGGGCCAACGATGCCAGAAGATTAAAGTTTTCCGCCACTTTGTACGGGCTGTAATGCTGCAGCATCACGCCGCCGGAACCGACGCGGATACGCTGGGTTTGCCCAAGGATCCAGGCGATCACCAGCTCCGGCGACGGGCTCGCCAGCTGTGGTGTATTATGGTGTTCCGCGATCCAGAAACGATGGTATCCCCACTCTTCTGCCAGTTGCGCCAGACGCAAGGTCCGGGCAAGCGCCATCACGGCAGTTTCTCCTTCCCCAACGGGGCTTTTATCCAGAATACTCAGGCGATATGACATGTTACAGGCCCATATTTGTTAACATGTCTTTATTATTAAATTATCAAATAACCATAATGAAACACTTAATTCACATTTGCTCAGCAAAAAAGTAGATAACCAGCCCTGTTGCTGTCAGGGATAAGATTCGGCTTATCTCTCACGGGCGAAACACGCCGCAAAAACAGCCTGCACGTATTACCTACAAAATATAATAGGGTTGTTGTTACTACCGTAATACCCTCCTTATCCTTTCTGCCTGTGTGATTTTTATGGGGATTTTTTTAGCGTGATTTACATTAAGTCAGATTAAATAGCTTGCCACGTTATATATTTGTATTAGATGTTTCACTTTCATGACAATTAACAACTTTTATACGTTGGGATTTTTATTATAACTACTTCCACCGAAATCATGATTAGTAGAGAATACAGCGTTTCTTATTAAAATGGTTTAAACAGTTTTTAATATCCCCTGGCTTTATTGTGGGGATTTTTTTATGGCTTATACACACCACCTGGGGCCTCTATGAAAAGTAACATGCCTGTTACACAAATTGAGTACGCACTTAACGATAAAGCGACGCTGCTTTCGACAACAGATAAAGAAAGTCATATTACCTACGCCAACTCTGCTTTTATTGACGCCAGCGGATTCAGCGAACACCAGTTAATGGGCGAGCCGCATAATATTATTCGCCACCCTGATATGCCCTCTGCCGCTTTCGCCGATATGTGGTACACGCTACAGCAGGGGGACAGTTGGACGGGAATGGTGAAAAACCGGCGGCAGAATGGCGATCATTACTGGGTGCGGGCCAACGTGACGCCGGTCTGGCACAATGAAAAACTCACTGGTTACATCTCGGTACGCACTGTTCCTTCGCGCGATGAAATAACCCAAAGTGAAAACTTATATCAAAAAATAAATAGTCAGCAGCTTAAAGGCTTTCGTCTGTTTAAAGGTATTATCATTCGTCGCGGCATAATGGCATGGGTTTCAATGTTTAAATGGCTGAGTATTAGCCAGCGCGTCAATTATAGTTTAGGGGTAACTGCCCTGCTGGCGTTGTTATTTATCTTATCCCCTGTGAATTCTATTATTCAGGCGGGTGGGCTGTTGATGCTGTTTCTGGCACTGGCTATTTACCTTAAGTATCAAATTTGTCAGCCAGTTAATACGCTACTGACGCAAATGAAGAAAGTGGTGTCTGGTCGTAAAGCCGATAACTGTCATTTAAACAGGGTCGATGAAATAGGAATGTTGATGCGTCTGGTTAATCAATCCGGGCTTAATCTGAATTCACTGGTCGATGACGTCAGTACGCAACTATCCGGTATTCGCGCCATCAGTCAGCGGGTATCAAAAGAAGGTACTGCGTTGCACAAGCGTTCAGAAGAAACCTCCGCTGACCTGCAACAAACGGCTGCCGCCATCGAAGAAATTGGCAGTGCGGTACAGCAAACCGCTGAAACGGCGGCGCAGACCATGACCATGGCAGATAAAACCAGCGCCAACGCGGCAGCAGGCGGCGATATCATGAAACAAACCATTGCCATGATGCAGGCAATCTCGCGTGATAACGGACAGATAGTCGACATCATTGGCGTTATCGATAGCATTGCCTTTCAGACCAATATCCTGGCGCTCAATGCCGCGGTTGAGGCCGCGCGAGCCGGAGAATCCGGGCGCGGCTTCGCCGTTGTCGCAGCAGAAGTTCGCAATCTGGCGCAGCACTCAGCGTCGGCGGCAAAAGAGATCAAGCAGTTGATCGAGAAGAACGTCGCCAACGTTAACAGCGGCGTCAAAATGGTGGAGCGAACGGAAACGCATCTCACCGGGATGATTGGTGA
>NZ_JAHLQZ010000271.1:0-4190 GCF_018919505.1 Citrobacter sp. S55_ASV_140 | reverse complement strand
CGGGGGCCGGATTTGAACCGACGACCTTCGGGTTATGAGCCCGACGAGCTACCAGGCTGCTCCACCCCGCGTCCGTCATTACTCTTCCATCGAGTAACGTTACTGCTTCTGATTTTAATTGGTTGCGGGGGCCAGATTTGAACTGACGACCTTCGGGTTATGAGCCCGACGAGCTACCAGGCTGCTCCACCCCGCGTCCGTGGATGCGCACTATACTCTGCTCGCATTTTCATGCAACCCTTTTTTCACCTTGATCACGTTTTAAGGGTGAAAATGAACAAAAACAACGTATTCTGGATTATTTTTTGCGCAAAATTTGCGTTCGGGTATGCATTCGCATTTCATTAGGTACGGGGGTTTGTTATCTTCGTCTCGCATTCAGGCAACATAAGACGAGAACAATGAAAGGACGTTGGGCAAAATATCTTCTGGCGGGAGCAGTCGTTGCGATGCTCGCCGCGTGTTCCTCAAAACCCACCGATCGTGGGCAGCAGTATAAAGACGGGAAATTTACCCAGCCTTTCTCACTGGTGAACCAGCCTGATGCGGTTGGCGCGCCAATCAATGCCGGTGATTTCGCCGAGCAGGTTAATCAAATTCGCAGCGCTTCGCCGCGTTTGTACGGTAACCAGAGCAACGTCTACAACGCTATCCAGCAATGGTTACGTGCGGGCGGTGATACGCGCAGCATGCGTCAGTTTGGTATTGACGCGTGGCAAATGGAAGGGGCGGACAATTACGGTAACGTCCAGTTTACGGGTTATTACACGCCGGTTATTCAGGCGCGCCACACGCGTCAGGGCGAGTTCCAGTATCCTATTTATCGCATGCCGCCAAAACGCGGACGTTTACCCTCTCGTGCCGAGATCTACGCAGGCGCGCTAAGCGATAATTATATTCTGGCGTACAGCAACTCCCTGATGGACAACTTTATTATGGATGTTCAGGGCAGTGGCTATATCGATTTTGGCGACGGCAGCCCGCTAAACTTCTTTAGCTATGCCGGGAAAAACGGCCATGCCTATCGCAGTATCGGTAAGGTGTTGATTGATCGTGGCGAAGTGAAAAAAGAAGATATGTCGATGCAGGCCATTCGCCACTGGGGAGAGACGCACAGCGAGGCCGAAGTGCGTGAGCTGCTGGAGCAGAACCCATCGTTTGTCTTCTTTAAGCCACAATCTTTTGCGCCGGTGAAAGGGGCCAGCGCGGTACCGCTGATTGGCCGCGCATCCGTGGCTTCTGACCGCAGTATCATTCCTGCGGGCACCACGTTACTGGCGGAAGTCCCCTTGCTGGACAATAACGGTAAGTTCACCGGTCAATATGAACTGCGCCTGATGGTGGCGCTGGATGTGGGCGGTGCGATTAAAGGCCAGCACTTTGATATCTATCAGGGCATTGGCGCTGACGCCGGACATCGTGCCGGGTGGTATAATCACTACGGTCGCGTATGGGTGCTGAAAACAGCGGCCAATGCGGGTAACGTATTTAGCGGTTAATTGCCGGATGGCGCTTCGCTTATCCGGCCTACATTACTGAGTAGGCCTGATAAGGCGTAGCCGCCATCAGGCAGTGATGCAGTCATCAAGGGCGGTATTTGTCCGCTCTTTTTGTTTTCTATATTTGAGGTTCTATGTCTGTGGTTATCAGTGACGCCTGGCGTCAGCGTTTTGGCGGCACGGCGCGGCTGTATGGCGAAAATGCGCTGCAGTTATTTGCCGGAGCGCATGTTTGCGTGGTCGGGATTGGCGGTGTGGGATCGTGGGCGGCGGAAGCGCTGGCGCGTACCGGCATTGGCGCGATTACGCTCATCGATATGGATGATGTTTGCGTCACCAATACTAACCGTCAGATCCATGCGCTGCGCGATAACGTTGGTTTAGCAAAAGCTGAGGTGATGGCGGAACGTATCCGCCAGATTAACCCGGAGTGCCTGGTGAACGTGGTCGATGATTTTGTTACGCCAGATAACGTTGCGGAGTATATGAATGCGGGTTATTCGTATGTCATCGATGCGATTGACAGCGTGCGCCCGAAAGCGGCGCTCATTGCGTACTGTCGGCGTAATAAGATTCCGCTGGTAACCACCGGCGGTGCGGGCGGGCAGATCGATCCGACGCAGATTCAGGTGGTTGATCTGGCAAAAACCATTCAGGATCCGCTGGCGGCCAAGCTGCGTGAGCGACTGAAGAGTGATTTTGGCGTGGTGAAAAACAGTAAAGGCAAGCTGGGCGTGGACTGCGTGTTCTCGACCGAGGCGCTGGTTTACCCGCAGGCAGATGGCTCGGTGTGTGCCATGAAGGCGACGGCGGAAGGGCCAAAACGTATGGATTGCGCCTCAGGGTTTGGCGCCGCCACCATGGTGACGGCTACCTTTGGCTTTGTAGCCGTTTCCCATGCGCTGAAGAAGATGATGGCGAAAGCGGCGCGCCAGAGTTGATTGTGTCGGATAGCGTTATGCTTATCCGACCTACAGTTCGTGCGGTGTTATAGGCCGGATAAGACGCATCAGCCGTCGTCATCCGGCTTGCCGGGCAGCTTCAAGAATCGCCTCGTTCAACGCATGCAGGCCCTGGCTTCGCGAGGCGCTGAGTTGCGCGCTTAACCCTAACTCGTCAAATAGCGCCATGGGTGAATGCGCCCGTAACTCGGCTGCGGTTTTACCTTCAACGGCGGTGAGCAATACCGCCAACAGCCCGCGCACAATGCGGCCTTCGCTGTCGCCGAAGAAATGCAGGGTGCCGTTCTCGTGCAGGGTATATCCCAGCCAGACGCGGTTTTCACATCCCGCTATCTCTTTTGCCTGCGTCCTTAGCGCCTCCGGCAGCGCCGGAAGCTGCTTACCCAGCAGAATTAGCTGACGATATTTATCCTCCCACTGGCTGAGCGGGGCAAACGTAGTACGCAACGTCTCTTCCGTTACGGTTGTGCCAAACGGGTGTCCGGCGAATAAAGGGCTTGTCATTAATCCACCAATATTTCCAGCGCGCGGTCAACGGCTGCGACCAACGCATCCACATCACTTTGCGTATTATAGGGCGCAAAAGAGGCGCGTAGGGTCCCGGATACGCCCAGCTCCGCCAGCAGTGGTTGTGCGCAGTGTTGCCCTGCGCGCAGCGCAATGCCATATTCGGCCAGCAGCGTCACCATATCACTGTGATGAACGCCAGCGAAATCAAAGGCTAACAGACTGGAGTCCTGGCAACGGAAGGAACGAAAACCGGGACGTTTCGCCAGGGCGTCTTCTGCCAGCGTCGCCAGACCCCGGCTCCAGTTTTCGGCCTGCGCAACATCAATGTCCGCCAGCCACTCGAGCGCCGCGCTTAGCCCGATGACGCCAGCTACGTTAGGCGTACCGGCCTCCAGCTTCCAGGGGGCCGCCTGGGTGGTGAAACCGTCAAAGCTGACTTCGCTAATCATCTTGCCGCCGCCGAGCCATGGTGACATGGCCTCCAGTAATTCTGGCTTACCATACAGTACGCCAATACCGGTAGGGCCATACAACTTGTGGCCCGAGAAGGCATAGAAATCAATATCTAACTGCTGCACGTCAGCGGGAAAATGCACAATTCCCTGCGCGCCATCAACCATCACCACCATGCCAGCCTCATGGGCGAGCGTAATGGCGCGGGCTAAATCCGGGCAACCGCCGGTGACGTTCGACATCTGCCCCAGCGCCAGAATGCGACTGCGCGGATTGATGAGCTCAACCAGACGCTCGACGTCCGGTAGCAAATGGGCGTTGAGCGGGAGTTTGACTACCTTAGCGCCCGTTTGCTCAGCCACCATCAACCATGGAACGAGATTGGCATGATGTTCCGCCACGCTGACGATAATCTCATCGCCCGGCCGTAAGCGCGGACGCGCATAGCTTTGGGCAACCATGTTGACAGCTTCCGTTGTGCCACGGGTCCAGACTATCGTTTTGTCATCCGGGGCGTTGATCAGGCGCGCGGCCTTTTCCCGTGCGGCCTCATAGCGCGCGGTCAGGCGTTGCGCTTCGGCAAACTGGCTGCGATGCACGTTCCCGGCGCTCAGGCTATAAAATTGCTGGGTCGCCTCAATCACGGATTGCGGCTTCAGTGCAGTAGCAGCGCTGTCGAGGTAGACGCCGGCATCGTTGAGTGCGGGAAATTGCGCGCGAAACTGCGCGGGATTAAATGCGTTCATGGTCATCCTCAGTTCAATAA
>NZ_JAHLQZ010000270.1:0-4202 GCF_018919505.1 Citrobacter sp. S55_ASV_140 | reverse complement strand
GTGCTGGAAGTGCTGGCGGCGAATGGCGTTGATGTCATCGTGCAGGAAAACAACGGCTTTACGCCAACCCCTGCCGTGTCGAATGCCATCCTGGTCCACAACAAAAAAGGCGGCCCGCTGGCTGATGGCATTGTGATCACGCCGTCCCACAACCCGCCGGAAGATGGTGGCATTAAATACAACCCGCCAAACGGTGGTCCGGCAGATACCAACGTCACCAAAGTGGTGGAAGACAGGGCTAACACGTTGCTGGCTGACGGTCTGCAAGGCGTGAAGCGTATGTCGCTGGACGCGGCGCTGGCATCGGGTCATGTGAAAGAGCAGGACCTGGTTCAGCCGTTTGTGGAAGGACTGGCGGATATCGTCGACATGGCGGCGATCCAGAAAGCGGGTCTGACGCTGGGTGTTGATCCGTTGGGCGGTTCCGGTATCGAGTACTGGAAGCGTATTGCGAAGCACTACAACCTGAACCTGACTATCGTTAACGACCACGTTGATCAGACTTTCCGCTTTATGCATCTCGATAAAGACGGCGCAATCCGTATGGACTGCTCCTCCGAGTGCGCGATGGCGGGTCTGCTGGCGCTGCGTGACAAGTTCGATCTGGCCTTTGCCAACGATCCGGACTATGACCGTCACGGTATCGTCACCCCGGCGGGGCTGATGAACCCGAACCACTACCTGGCGGTGGCGATCAACTACCTGTTCCAGCATCGCCCACAGTGGGGCAAAGATGTTGCCGTCGGTAAGACGCTGGTTTCCTCGGCAATGATTGACCGCGTGGTCAACGATCTGGGTCGTAAGCTGGTGGAAGTGCCGGTCGGTTTTAAATGGTTTGTTGACGGTCTGTTCGATGGCAGCTTTGGCTTTGGTGGTGAAGAGAGCGCGGGCGCTTCTTTCCTGCGTTTCGACGGTACACCGTGGTCGACCGACAAAGACGGCATCATCATGTGCCTGCTGGCGGCAGAAATTACCGCAGTGACCGGTAAGAACCCGCAAGAACACTACAACGAACTGGCTGCTCGCTTCGGCGCGCCGAGCTACAATCGTTTGCAGGCGAGCGCGACCTCCGCGCAGAAAGCGGCGCTGTCTAAGCTGTCTCCGGAAATGGTAAGCGCCAGCACGCTGGCGGGCGACCCGATCACCGCACGTCTGACCGCGGCACCTGGCAATGGTGCTTCCATTGGCGGTCTGAAAGTGATGACTGACAACGGCTGGTTTGCCGCGCGTCCGTCAGGCACAGAAGACGCTTACAAGATCTATTGCGAAAGCTTCCTCGGTGAAGAACACCGCAAACAGATCGAAAAAGAAGCGGTTGAGATCGTCAGCGAAGTGTTGAAAAACGCGTAAACCCCAGGCCGGATAAGACGCTAACGTCACCATCCGGCATGAATACAAAAGCCGGATAGCATGTATGCTGATCCGGCTTTTTTATTCGACTAGACTTACGGCATAAACCGATAGCCAATCCCGGTTTCGGTCAGAAAATGACGTGGACGAGCCGGGTCCCGCTCCAGTTTCTGGCGCAGGTGTCCCATATAAATTCGCAGATAATGGCTGTGCTCAACTGCGTTTGGCCCCCAGACCTGATTTAACAGCTGGCGTTGCGTCAGTACCTTCCCGGCATTATTCAGCAGTACCGCTAACAGGCGAAACTCAATCGGCGTCAGATGGATTTCCTCGTCACCACGGTGTACGAGGCGGGCGGCGATATCCACTTTTACGTTGGAAAAATGCACCACCGGTTCGGGAGACGCGCCGCTGGCGTGGCGACGCAATGCCACGCGCAATCGCGCCTGTAGCTCGCCAATACCGAAGGGTTTACTGAGATAGTCATCGGCGCCGGCATCCAGTGCGGCGATTTTATCGCTCTCTTCGCTGCGGGCTGAAAGCACAATTACCGGGATTGCGCTCCATTGCCGCAGGTCGCGAATAAAATCAATGCCGTCGCCGTCTGGCAGGCCAAGATCGAGAATGATGAGATCGGGTTTTCGCGTGGCGGCTTCCAGCAAACCACGTTGTAGCGTTTCCGCTTCATATACACGCAGGCCATCGGCTTCCAGCGCAGTGCGCAGAAAGCGGCGAATGGCCTGTTCATCTTCAACAATCAGTACGTTTGTCACATATCCTCATGAAAATCTTCAAGTTCAGGGGGGATCTCCTGGGGTAGTGTAACACGGAAACATGCCCCCCCCTGGGCACGATTATGGGCGGAAATGGTACCGCCGTGCACGTCCACAATCGCCTGACAAATGGCCAGTCCCAACCCCACGCCGGGTACCGATGACTCTTTGTTTCCTCTGGAAAATTTGTCAAAAACGCGCTGTTCCATACCCGACGGAATACCCGGTCCATTATCCCAGACGTCCAGTAGCAGGTGCTCGCCATCGACGCTGGCGTCAATGCCGATTTGTGCCTGCGGACCCGCATATTTTACGGCGTTCTCCAGCAGGTTGATCAACACCCGTTCAAAAAGCGGGCCATCGACATGGATCAGCGTCAACGGTTCGGGTAACGACAGGTTAATCGGAGCAGAGAGTCCTGGCTCCAGCATCTGCAGGGCGCTGCCCACCACCTCTTCCAGCGTTAACCACTCCTTCTTAAGATTAAAGCCGCCAGACTGAATTCGCGCCATATCCAACAGATTATTAACCAGTCGGGTGGTATTCAGCACGTGCTGGCGAATCTCACTGGCCTGGCGCGCATGCGGCGAACCTTCACTGGCCAGATCCAGCGTTAAAATCTCTGCCTGACCGAACAGCACCGTCAGCGGTGTGCGCAAATCGTGGGACAGGGCGGCAAGCAGCGCATTGCGAATACTTTCGCGTTCACTGGCAAACCGGGCCTGCTCTTCGCTGGCGGTCAGGGTCAGACGTTCCAGCGCACTGGCGACCAACAGGGTAAAGGTTTCCAGCAGGCGCTGCTGCTCGGGAATCATCAACTGACGCAGATTTCCCGGTTCCACTACCAGTAGCCCATGCGTTTTATCGGCACTTTTTAGCGGTAAGATTTGGTACGGTACGCCCGGTAAGGTATCCGTGCCCGCGCCAGCCGGTTGCCCTTTGTCAAAACTCCATTGGGCAATGGCATCGTCCCATGGCGTTATGCCCTGTTGATGGGTGAGGGGAGCCAGCTTACCGTTTTCATCAGGTAATAAAACCTGACTGCGGGCCTGAAACGTTGAGGCGATAAACTGTTCGCTGGTCGCGGCGATTGCCTGCTGGCTTCGTCCAACGGCTAACGCTTTCGACATCTCATACAGATGACGCGTACGCTGTTCCCGATAGCGCGCCACACGCGCCTGATAACGGACGCCGGCGGTCAGATTACCGATAACCAGCCCGACCGTTAGCATTACGGCAAAAGTAAGCAGGTACTGGACGTCGGAAACGGCCAGCGTCCCACGCGGGGCAATAAAGAAGAGATCGAAGCTGGCGACGTTAATAAAGGTTGCCAGTACGGATGGCCAGCGTCCGTAGAAGAGGGCGATAACCACCACACCCAGTAAATAGAGCATTACCAGGTTAGCGGCATCAAAAGCCATCAGCCACTGCATCGCGATTAGCGTAATGATGGCGCATAGCGCGACGGCAACCACACAACCCTGAATTTGTACCCGCCATTTATCTTTAAAGGTGCGGCTATCCGTAGTGGGAAGCGTCGGGCGTGAAGGCGGTTCGTCCAGCGCGACAATCATCAGATCGAGATCCGGTGCGCGATGGGCCAGTTTGTCGGCAAAGGAATCGCTGCGCCACCAGCGACGCGTTGTCGGACGCCCGAGCACAATTTTTCCCAGATTATGCTCGCGGGCATAGCGGATTACCGCTTTATCTTCAGCAGGATCGGAAAGCGTGGCGGTTTCCGCGCCCAGCTCCTGGGCTAATCGCAGTGCGCTTAAGATCGCGCGCCGCTGTTTTTCGGGGAGTCGGTGCAGTGCCGGCGTTTCGACATACACAGCATGCCAGCCGCTGCCGAGACGCGCCGCCAGCCGCGCGGCGGCGCGCACCAGTTTTTCGCTGCCGGTATTGTGCCCAATACACAGCAAAACGGCGTCGCGGGTATGCCAGACTTTTTCTTCCCCTGGACGCCCGCGCCAGGCGCGCATTTGATCGTCCACCCGATCGGCCGTGCGGCGCAAGGCCAGCTCGCGCAGCGCGATCAAATTACCTTTGCGAAAGAAATGCTCGATGGCTCTTTCCGCC
>NZ_JAHLQZ010000026.1:0-38546 GCF_018919505.1 Citrobacter sp. S55_ASV_140 | reverse complement strand
CACAGCCGATGCTGCGCATGAAGGACGGAAAGTATCACAAAGAGGGTGAATTCACGCCGATTAGCTGGGAGCAGGCCTTTGACGTGATGGAAGAGAAATTCAAAACGTCCATGAAAGAAAAAGGCCCAGAGTCTATCGGCATGTTCGGCTCGGGTCAGTGGACGATTTGGGAAGGTTACGCCGCCGCCAAATTGTTTAAAGCCGGCTTCCGTTCTAATAACATCGACCCGAACGCGCGTCACTGCATGGCGTCAGCGGTGGTTGGTTTTATGCGTACCTTTGGTATGGATGAGCCGATGGGCTGTTATGACGATATTGAGCATGCCGATGCTTTCGTCTTGTGGGGCGCGAATATGGCGGAGATGCACCCGATTCTGTGGTCGCGCATCACCAACCGTCGTCTGTCCGATCCGAATGTTACCGTCGCGGTGCTCTCCACCTTCCAGCATCGTAGTTTTGAGCTGGCGGATAACGGTATGGTCTTCACGCCGCAAACCGATCTGGTGATCCTCAACTACATCGCTAACTACATCATTCAAAACAATGCGATCAACCAGGATTTCTTTAGCAAGCACGTTAACCTGCGTAAAGGGGTGACGGACATCGGCTACGGCCTGCGTCCAACTCATCCGCTGGAAAAAGCGGCGAAGAATCCAGGTTCCGATGCCTCTGAACCGATGAGCTTTGAGGATTACAAAGCCTTCGTTGCTGAGTACACGCTGGATAAAACCGCCGAAATGACCGGCGTACCGAAAGATCAACTGGAACAGTTGGCGCAGTTGTATGCCGATCCGAAGAAAAAAGTCATCTCCTACTGGACGATGGGCTTTAACCAGCATACCCGCGGCGTGTGGGCCAACAACCTGGTCTATAACCTGCACCTGCTGACCGGTAAAATTTCTCAGCCAGGCTGTGGTCCGTTCTCATTGACCGGTCAGCCTTCCGCCTGCGGTACCGCGCGTGAAGTTGGGACGTTCTCCCATCGTCTGCCTGCGGACATGGTGGTCACCAACGAAAAACACCGCGATATCTGTGAGAAGCACTGGAATATCCCATCAGGGACCATTCCGGCAAAAGTCGGGCTGCATGCCGTGGCGCAAGACCGTGCGCTGAAAGATGGCAAACTCAATGTCTACTGGACGATGTGCACCAACAACATGCAGGCCGGTCCGAACATCAACGAAGAGCGTATGCCGGGCTGGCGCGATCCGCGCAACTTCATCATCGTCTCCGATCCGTACCCGACGGTCAGCGCCCTGTCAGCCGATCTGATCCTACCGACCGCAATGTGGGTAGAGAAAGAAGGGGCTTACGGTAACGCGGAACGCCGCACTCAGTTCTGGCGTCAGCAGATTAAAGCGCCGGGTGAATCGAAATCGGATCTGTGGCAACTGGTGCAGTTTTCCCGTCGCTTCAAAACAGAAGAGGTATGGCCGGAAGAACTACTGGCGCAGAAACCGGAGCTGCGCGGCAAAACGCTGTATGACGTGCTGTTCGCCACGCCAGCCGTGACCAAATTCCCGGTAGCTGAACTGGCTGAAGATCAGCTCAACGATGAATCCCGCGAGCTGGGCTTCTATCTGCAAAAAGGGCTGTTCGAAGAGTACGCCTGGTTTGGCCGTGGCCACGGGCACGATCTCGCACCATTCGACGATTACCACAAAGCGCGCGGTTTACGCTGGCCGGTCGTTGAGGGCAAAGAGACCCAGTGGCGCTACAGCGAAGGCAACGACCCGTACGTGAAAGCGGGGGAAAGCTACAAGTTCTATGGTAAGCCGGACGGCAAAGCAGTCATCTTCGCGCTGCCATTTGAACCTGCCGCTGAAGCGCCGGATAAAGAGTATGACCTGTGGCTTTCCACTGGACGTGTGCTGGAGCACTGGCATACCGGCAGCATGACGCGTCGTGTGCCTGAACTGCACCGCGCCTTCCCGGAAGCGGTGCTGTTTATCCACCCGCTGGATGCAAAAGCGCGCGATCTGCGCCGTGGCGATAAAGTCAAAGTGGTTTCCCGCCGTGGCGAAGTTATCTCGATTGTTGAAACGCGCGGGCGTAACCGTCCGCCGCAGGGGCTGGTATACATGCCGTTCTTCGATGCCGCACAACTGGTGAACAATCTGACGCTGGATGCGACGGATCCGCTCTCCAAAGAGACGGATTTCAAGAAGTGCGCTGTGAAACTGGCGAAGGTGTAACGCGTTATGTCCCGGTCAGCAAAACCCCAAAATGGCCGCCGCCGCTTTCTGCGCGATATGGTTCGCGCGGCGGGCGGGCTGGCCGTCGTTGGCGTGGCGCTGGGGTTACAACAGCAAACCGCACGTGCAACCGGCGTGCGGTTACGCCCGCCTGGCGCATTGAGCGAGGAGGCATTCGCCAGCGCCTGTGTGCGCTGCGGTCAGTGCGTTCAGGCATGCCCGTATGACACGCTGAAACTGGCGACGCTGGCCTCCGGGCTGGCAGCAGGTACACCGTATTTTGTCGCCCGCGATATTCCTTGCGAAATGTGTGAGGACATTCCGTGCGCCAAAGTCTGCCCCAGCGGCGCGTTGGACAAGGAAATTGAATCCATTGACGATTCGCGTATGGGGCTGGCGGTACTGCTGGATCACGAAAACTGCCTCAACTATCAAGGGCTACGCTGCGATGTTTGCTATCGCGAGTGCCCGAAAATCGATGAGGCTATCACCCTTGAGCTGGACCGCAATATGCGTACCGGCAAGCATGCGCGGTTTATTCCAACCGTCCATAGCGATGCCTGTACCGGCTGCGGGAAATGCGAAAAAGTCTGCGTACTGGAGCAGCCAGCAATAAAAGTGCTGCCGCTGTCGCTGGCGAAAGGGGAGTTAGGACACCATTACCGCTTCGGTTGGCTGGAGGGGAATAATGGCAAATCGTAAACGTGACGCCGGGCGTGAAGCGCAGGCAAAAAAAGGGTGGTGGAAGAGTCATCGTTGGCTGCTGCTGCGTCGTCTGAGTCAGTTTCTGATACTGGCGATGTTCCTGAGCGGCCCGTGGTTTGGCGTATGGATCCTGCATGGCAATTACAGTGGCAGCCTGCTGTTGGATACTGTCCCATTCACCGATCCGCTAATTACGCTGCAAAGCCTGGCCAGCGGACACCTGCCGGCAACGGTTGCGTTAACGGGGGCGGTCGTCATCACGGTGCTGTATGCCCTTGCGGGTAAGCGTCTGTTTTGCAGCTGGGTTTGTCCGATGAACCCGGTCACCGATTTAGCCAGTTGGTTACGCAGAAGGTTTGACCTGAATCAGTCCGCTACCCTACCGCGCTATATACGGTATGTCCTGCTGGTGGTTATCCTGGTCGGTTCCGCCTTGACCGGTACGCTGCTGTGGGAATGGATAAATCCCGTCTCTCTGCTCGGACGGAGTCTGATAATGGGATTTGGCAGTGGAGCGCTGCTGATTCTGGCACTGTTTTTATTTGATCTACTGGTCGTTGAGCATGGCTGGTGCGGGCATCTCTGCCCACTGGGCGCACTGTATAGCGTAGTGGGAAGTAAAGGCGCATTAACCGTTTCGGCAAAAGAACGTAACAGATGTAACCGCTGTATGGATTGTTTTCATGTTTGCCCGGAACCGCATGTGCTACGTGCGCCGGTGCTGGATGAGCAAAGCCCGGTGCAGGTAACCAGTCGCGATTGCATGGCCTGCGGTCGCTGCGTGGATGTCTGTTCTGAGGATGTTTTTACAATAACAACACGATGGAGTTCGGGAGCGAAATCATGAAAAGCCATGACCTGATTAAAAAGCTGAGTCAATGGACGGCCCTGCTTGCCCTGGTCGTCAGTGGGGCCGTTTGGGCTGCAAACGGAGTGGACCTAAGCCAGTCACCGGAAGTCTCAGGGACGCAGGAAGGGGCGATTCGCATGCCGAAAGAGCAGGAGCGTATGCCGCTGAACTATGTGAATCAACCGCCAATGGTTCCGCACAGCGTTGAAGGGTATCAGGTGACGACCAATACTAACCGCTGCCTGCAGTGCCACGGTGTGGAAAGCTATCGCACCACCGGCGCGCCGCGCATCAGTCCGACGCACTTTATGGACAGCGACGGCAAGGTATTGGCTGAAGTCGCGCCGCGTCGTTATTTCTGTCTGCAATGTCACGTCCCGCAGGCTGACGCTGCGCCGATTGTTGAAAATACCTTCACCCCCTCGAAAGGTTACGGGAAATAAGAGGTCATTATGGAAAATTCTAACCGTAAACCAGGCTGGATTAAGCGCGTCTGGCAATGGTGGCGTCGCCCCAGCCGTCTGGCGCTCGGCACGCTGTTGTTAATCGGCTTTGTGGGCGGCATTATTTTCTGGGGCGGCTTTAATACCGGTATGGAAAAGGCCAATACGGAAGAGTTCTGCATTAGCTGTCACGAAATGCGCAATACGGTGTACCAGGAATATATGGAAACCGTACACTACAACAACCGCAGCGGTGTGCGTGCGACTTGCCCTGATTGCCACGTCCCACATGAGTGGGGCCCGAAAATGATCCGTAAGATCAAGGCCAGTAAAGAGCTGTACGCGAAGGCGCTGGGGTTAATAGATACACCGCAGAAATTTGAAGATCATCGTCTGACGATGGCGCAAAATG
Source organism: Citrobacter sp. S55_ASV_140 (assembly GCF_018919505.1). NCBI lineage: Bacteria > Pseudomonadati > Pseudomonadota > Gammaproteobacteria > Enterobacterales > Enterobacteriaceae > Citrobacter > Citrobacter sp. S55_ASV_140. Next base: position 33,941 of record NZ_JAHLQZ010000026.1, on the reverse strand, counting down.
AGTGGCGGCGTATGAAAGATAATAATTCGCAAGAGTGTCGCAACTGTCACAACTTCGAGTTTATGGATTTAACCGCCCAGAAAGGCGTTGCGGCCAAAATGCATGACCAGGCCGTGAAAGACGGGCAAACCTGTATTGACTGTCATAAAGGGATAGCGCACAAACTGCCTGATATGCGCGAAGTCAAACCGGGCTTTTAACAGGATGTAGATAACCAGGTATGCTTGAAGCCAGAGAATTACTTTGCGAGCGGGATGACAGAATACTGTTCAGCGATCTGTCATTTCGCGTCAACGCAGGGGAATGGGTACAAATTACCGGCAGCAACGGCGCGGGGAAAACCACTTTACTGCGGTTGCTTACCGGGCTGGCGCGTCCCGACGCAGGGGAGGTTTGCTGGCAAGAGCAACCCCTGCATCACGTGCGGGACAGCTACCATCAGCAATTGCTGTGGATCGGACATCAGCCGGGGATAAAAACCCGGCTTTCGGCGTTGGAGAACCTGCGTTTTTTCCATCACGATGGCGACATCGCACAGTGTCTGGACGCGCTGGCGCAGGCGGGACTTGCCGGATACGAAGATATTCCGGTGAATCAACTTTCCGCCGGACAACAGCGGCGCGTGGCGCTGGCCCGTTTGTGGCTGACCCGCGCCCGGCTGTGGATCCTTGATGAACCCTTTACCGCCATTGATGTAAACGGCGTTGAGCGACTGACTCAGCGTATGGCACAGCATACGGAACAGGGCGGTATTGTCATTCTCACTACCCACCAGCCGCTTAATGTTGAGACCAATAAAGTGCGACGTATTGCGCTGACCAGCGAGAGGGCAACGCAATGATGTGGCGAATCTTCCGTTTAGAACTGCGAGTTGCGTTTCGTCATAGTGCGGAAATCGCCAATCCTTTATGGTTCTTTCTGATTGTTATCACGTTGTTTCCTCTGAGCATTGGGCCGGAGCCACAGCTGCTGGCGCGTATTGCGCCAGGCATTATCTGGGTTGCGGCGCTGCTGGCGTCATTGCTGGCGCTGGAGCGCTTGTTTCGTGATGACTTACAGGACGGAAGCCTTGAGCAGTTGATGCTGCTGTCGCTGCCGCTTCCGGCGGTCGTGCTGGCGAAAGTGATGGCGCACTGGGTCGTAACCGGTTTGCCGCTGTTAATCCTCTCTCCGCTGGTGGCATTACTGCTGGGCATGGATATGTACGGCTGGAAAATTATGGCGCTGACTTTGCTGCTCGGCACGCCGACGCTGGGTTTTCTCGGCGCGCCTGGCGTAGGTCTGACGGTGGGTTTAAAGCGCGGCGGCGTGCTGTTAAGCGTGCTGGTTCTCCCGCTTACTATTCCACTACTGATTTTTGCGACCGCGGCGATGGATGCGGCCTCCATGCACTTGCCTGTTGAAGGATACATGGCGATTCTGGGGGCGTTGTTGGTAGGCAGCGCCACGTTAAGCCCGTTTGCCACGGCTGCGGCGTTACGGATCAGCGTGCAGTAATGCGACAGGATTTGCAGGCCGGGCAAGGCGCTCCGGCAAAACGGATATTCATTAATGGAGTCTGGTGACTGAACTATGTGGAAGACACTTCATCAATTGGCGATGCCCCCTCGGCTCTATCAGATCTGCGGCTGGTTTATTCCGTGGCTGGCGATTGCCAGCGCGGTGGTACTGATAACCGGATGGGTGTGGGGCTTTGGCTTCGCGCCAGCTGATTATCAGCAGGGACAGAGCTATCGCATCATTTATCTGCACGTTCCGGCGGCAATCTGGTCGATGGGAATTTATGCCTCGATGGCTGTTGCGGCGTTTATCGGCCTGGTCTGGCAGATGAAAATGGCCAATCTGGCGCTGGCTGCGATGGCGCCCATTGGCGCTGTGTTTACCTTTATTGCGCTGGTGACGGGGTCCGCATGGGGCAAACCGATGTGGGGAACCTGGTGGGTCTGGGATGCCCGACTCACCTCTGAACTGGTGTTGCTGTTTCTCTACGTTGGCGCCATTGCATTGTGGCATGCGTTTGACGACCGCCGCCTGGCAGGGCGTGCCGCCGGTATTCTGGTGTTGATTGGTGTGGTCAACTTACCGATTATTCACTACTCGGTCGAGTGGTGGAACACGCTGCATCAGGGGTCAACCCGTATGCAGCAAAGCATCGATCCGGCAATGCGCGCACCGCTGCGTCTGGCGATTGTCGGTTACCTGTTGCTGTTTGTCACGCTGGCGCTAATGCGCATGCGTAACCTGATTTTGATGATGGAAAAACGCCGCCCGTGGGTGAGCGAACTGATCTTAAAAAGAGGCCGCCAATGACCCCTGCATTTGCATCATGGAGTGATTTTTTCGCGATGGGCGGTTACGCCTTGTATGTCTGGCTGGCTGTTGCCATGAGCGTTATTCCGCTGCTGGTGCTGGTGCTGCATTCAACATTACAGCATCGCGCAATCTTACGCGGCGTGGCCCAGCAGCGGGCGAGGGAAGCGCGCATGCGCGCAGCGCAAGTACAACGGGAGGCGGCGTGAATATTCGACGTAAAAATCGGCTATGGATAGCCTGCGCGGTACTGGCAGGTCTGGCGTTGACCATTTCGCTGGTGCTCTACGCGCTGCGTTCCAATATCGATCTGTTTTACACCCCGGGAGAGATACTCTACGGTAAGCGCGAGACACAGCAGATGCCTGAAGTCGGTCAGCGTCTACGCGTGGGTGGGATGGTGATGCCGGGCAGCGTGAAGCGCGATCCGCAATCGCTAAAAGTAACTTTCAGCATCTATGACGCCGAAGGTGTGGTGGATGTGACCTATGAAGGCATTTTGCCGGACCTGTTCCGCGAAGGGCAGGGGGTTGTTGTTCAGGGCGAGCTGGACAAGGGAAATCATGTGCAGGCTAAAGAGGTTCTGGCCAAACATGATGAAAATTATACCCCGCCGGAAGTTGAAAAAGCGATGCAGGAAAACCACCGTCGCCCGGAAAGTGTTTATAAGGATAAAACGTCATGATGCCGGAAATTGGCAATGCGCTGTTGTGCCTTGCGCTTGGCGTTGCACTACTGCTGTCGGTCTATCCGTTGTGGGGCGTGGCGCGCGGCGACGTGCGGATGATGGCCTCAGCACGGCCCTTTGCCTGGGTCTTGTTTATCTGCGTGATGGGAGCGTTCCTGATTCTGGTTAATGCCTTCGTGGTTAATGACTTTACCGTGACCTACGTCGCCAGTAACTCCAATACCCAGCTTCCTGTCTGGTACCGGGTGGCAGCGACATGGGGCGCGCATGAAGGTTCGCTGCTGCTGTGGGTGCTACTGATGAGCGGCTGGACGTTCGCCGTCGCGGCGTTCAGCCAGCGCATGCCGCTGGACATTGTCGCCCGCGTGTTGGCGGTGATGGGGATGGTCAGCGTCGGCTTCCTGCTGTTTATCCTGTTTACCTCTAATCCGTTTGCCCGCACGTTGCCCAATTTCCCTGTTGAAGGGCGCGATCTGAACCCGCTGTTGCAGGATCCGGGACTGATTTTCCATCCGCCGTTGCTGTACATGGGGTATGTCGGTTTCTCGGTAGCTTTCGCGTTTGCGATCGCCGCGTTGATGAGCGGGCGTCTGGACAGCACCTTCGCTCGCTTTTCGCGTCCATGGACGCTGGCGGCGTGGGTGTTTCTGACGCTGGGGATTGTACTCGGTTCGGCCTGGGCCTATTACGAGCTGGGCTGGGGCGGCTGGTGGTTCTGGGATCCGGTTGAGAACGCCTCCTTTATGCCATGGCTGGTGGGCACAGCCCTGATGCACTCGCTGTCGGTAACCGAACAGCGCGCCAGCTTCAAAGCCTGGACGCTGCTGCTGTCAATCTGCGCCTTCTCGCTGTGCCTGTTGGGGACTTTCCTTGTGCGCTCCGGCGTACTGGTTTCGGTGCATGCTTTCGCCTCTGACCCGTCGCGAGGGATGTTTATACTGGCCTTCATGGTGCTGGTGATTGGCGGTTCCCTGTTGCTGTTTGCAGTGCGTGGGCATAAGGTTCGCTCGCGGGTAAACAACGCGCTGTGGTCGCGTGAATCGCTGCTGTTGGGCAACAACGTCCTGCTGATCGCCGCTATGCTGGTGGTGTTATTGGGCACGCTACTGCCGCTGGTGCACAAACAGCTTGGGCTGGGCAGCATTTCGATTGGCGAGCCGTTCTTCAATACCATGTTTACATGGCTGATGGCGCCGTTTGCGCTGCTGCTGGGCATTGGGCCATTAGTGCGCTGGGGCCGTGACCGACCGCGTAAACTGAAAACGTTACTGATTATCGCGTTTGTCACCACGCTTATTCTGTCGCTGCTGCTGCCGTGGCTGTTTGAGAATCGTATTGCCGCCATGACGGTGGTGGGGCTGGCGATGGCGTGCTGGATTTTTGTGCTGGCCATGTCCGAAGCGTACCTGCGCATTTCTCGTGGAACGAAGCTGACGCCCAGCTACTGGGGGATGGTATCGGCTCACGTTGGGCTGGCGATTACCATTGTTGGTATTGCCTTTAGCCAGAATTACAGCGTGGAACGCGATGTCCGTATGAAAGCGGGTGATAGCGTCAGTATCCATGACTATCAGTTTACTTTCCGTGAAGTGAAAGATATTACCGGACCAAACTACCGGGGCGGAGTCGCCATTATTGGCGTCACGCGTGATGGTAAACCGGCAGCCACGCTGCATGCGGAAAAACGTTTCTATAACAGTACCAGTTCGATGATGACCGAAGCGGCGATTGACGGCGGGTTCACGCGCGATCTGTATGCTGCGCTGGGTGAAGAGCTGGATAACGGCGCATGGGCTGTACGTTTGTATTACAAACCGTTTATTCGCTGGATTTGGGCCGGAGGATTGCTGATGGCGCTGGGCGGGGTGTTCTGCCTGTTTGATCCACGCTATCGCCAGCGCACGCGCCCTCGCGCCGCGGTGCAAAAAAAAGCGTCGGAGGCTGTATGAAGCGCAACGCACTGTTAATTCCGTTTATTATTTTTCTCATTATTGCGGCGGCGCTGCTGTGGCAGTTAGCGCGTAACGCGCAGGGAGACGACCCTACTAATCTGGAGTCGGCGTTGATCGGCAAACCTGTTCCGACGTTCCGCCTGGAATCGCTGGAAAACCCGGGTCAGCATTATCAGGCCGATGTGCTGACGCAGGGCAAGCCAGTGTTGCTGAACGTCTGGGCGACCTGGTGTCCGACCTGTCGCGCCGAGCATCAGTATCTGAATCAGCTGTCTGCGCAAGGCGTGCGGGTAGTGGGTCTGAACTATAAAGACGATCGTCAGAAAGCCATTGTCTGGCTGAAAGAGCTGGGCAATCCTTACTCATTAAGTCTGTTTGACGGCGACGGTATGCTCGGCCTCGATCTTGGCGTGTACGGCGCGCCGGAGACATTCCTGATCGACGGGAAAGGTATTATTCGCTATCGCCATGCCGGTGATCTTAACGCCCGGGTGTGGGAAAGCGAGATCAAACCGTTGTGGGACAAGTACAGTAAGGAGGCTGCGCAATGAGATTTTTATTGGGCCTGCTGATGCTGGTTATCTCGGGATCCGCGCTGGCGACTATCGACGTAATGCAGTTTAAGGATGAAGCGCAGGAGCAGCAGTTCCGCCAGCTTACCGAGCAACTGCGTTGTCCTAAGTGTCAGAACAACAGCATTGCCGACTCTAACTCAATGATTGCCACCGACCTGCGGCAGAAAGTGTACGAACTGATGCAGGAAGGCAAAAGTCAGAAAGAAATTGTTGACTATATGGTGGCGCGCTACGGTAACTTCGTCACTTACGATCCGCCGTTAACTCCGCTGACCGTGCTGCTGTGGGTGATGCCGGTGGTAGCCATTGGTCTCGGGGGCTGGATTATTTTCGCCCGTACTCGCCGACGCGTGCGGGTGAAACAAGAAGAGTTTCCTGATGACATCATCCCGGATGGCAAGCGCGGTGGATTCGGACTCTTTGTGCCCGGCATCGTGGTGGCGCTGGTGGTCGGCGCGGTGAGCTATTACCAAACCGGGAACTATAAACAGGTGCAGGTCTGGCAACAGGCCACCGCTCAGGCACCTATGCTACTGGAGCGGGCATTGGATCCAAAAGCCGACCCGTTGAATGAAGAAGACATGACGCGTCTGGCGCTGGGGCTGCGCACTCGCTTACAGGCCGATCCAGCAAACGTTGAAGGCTGGATTATGCTTGGACGCATTGGCATGGTGCTCGGCAACGCCAGCACGGCTACTGAAGCCTATGCCAATGCTTATCGGCTGGATCCGAAAAACAGCGATGCGGCGCTGGGCTATGCGGAAGCGCTGACCCGTTCATCCGATCCTGATGATAACCGTCGGGGCGGGGAGCTGTTACGTCAACTAATACGCGGCGAACATGCCAACGTGCGCGTATTGAGCATGTACGCGTTTAACGCTTTCGAACAGCAGCGCTTCGGCGAAGCGGTTGCGGCGTGGGAGATGATGCTGAAATTATTACCCGCCAACGATACCCGTCGGGCGGTAATAGAACGCAGTATTAAACAGGCAATGGAGCAGCTAACGCCGCAGGAGAAGTAAGAGTGGAAGATGCCGGATGGCGACGCAACGCGTCTTATCCGGCCTGGCGATGCACGTGACGTGTAGGCCCGATAAGCGTAGCGCTATCGGGCAATATCTGGTTATTGCATACCGCGCGTTTGCAAAAACAGAATAGTGGCAGCAACGCGAGAGCGCACGTTGAGTTTGCGCAGCAGGTTGCGAATATGCACCTTCACCGTCTGTTCGGAAATATTCAGCACTGAAGCAATCTGTTTATTCGACAGCCCCTGAGCCAGTTCATGCAAGACATCCAGCTCGCGTTCGGTGAGAATGCTGAACGGATCTTCTTGTGCGCCGAACAGGTCGCGTTCGCGCAGATATTCACTGACGCGTGTACTGAACGCTTTACCGCCTTTGGCTCCGCTGCGAATGGCTTCCAGCAGGACTTCAGGATCGCTGTCTTTGAGCAAATAACCATCCGCACCCGCGTCAATTAGGGCGTATACATCGCTGGCGGCATCCGAAACGGTCAGAATGATAATTTGTGCGGTCACACCGTCCCGACGCAGCGCATTCAGGGTATCCAGCCCACTCATACCTTTCATATTGAGATCCAACAGGATCACGTCAAGGTCCAGACGGTTTGCCAGATCGATCGCACTTGCGCCGTCACCTGCTTCAGCTACTACGTTAAATGCGGGATCCAGTTGCAATAATTGACTAATTCCCCGCCGCATCAGTGGGTGGTCATCGACAATCAGCACCCGAAAAGGCGTTGCTTCAGGCATACTATTCTCCTGAGTTTTATTAGTATCATTATTGTTTTCAGCGCATCAATCGTCCAGATTCATCGCGCTGATGAGAGGATAAATTTTACCCCAATTTGTGCATGGGTAAGTAGTAAAACCTGTGCTGAAGAGAGGGAGAATACATGGACAATGTGATGCTCAAGAACGGTAAGACGCCGGGAGGGGGCTGGGGGGCGGGTGGAAAATGGCAGCAGGCTATGGCATAACTTTTCAGTATCTGCAATCGGGCCGATCCTGCATACGGTTACGGTTCTGTCAGTAATGTATAGTTACAGCGCCTTATTGAGAACCAACGTTCACAAATGGTTATGGTGTAACAATCTGGAGCATTGAGGATCGACCCGTACGTCTTTACGCATCAGCCGTCGTTCTTCATCAGGAATGGGTACCCAGGTACAAAAACGTTACCCACGTTCTGATATTGTTGAGTTTAAAATTGATTGATGAAATAGAGGGCGCGTGATGCCCGTTTATTTATTGTTGCTGTTCTTTTTTTGCTGGTTTCATCCAGGCATCATTGTATTTAATATTCCCTCTAACATAATTCCATTCAATGTCACGGAATCTAAGACCTACTACCTCATGCATATTAGGAGATGAACTACCGGGGTAGTAGACATGTGTAAAATCTACAGAGGATATAACGACATCTTCCAGAGTAATATTATAAATCTCTACTTCGATCCCTGCTTCTATAGTCTCATAATATTTAATGACTGCCTTTTGCAGTCTCTTCCCTTCACAAACAGCTACAGCCAGGTAAGGGCTGACTTTATCAAGTTGCTTATGCACAATTACGGGATTATGCTGCCTACAGCCTGTCATGCTGCCAGTGTTGCTATCAACAGGCTGTCTCACACCGTAACTACTATTCATGACTTCTATAGCACCTTCACGGCCTAAGGATAAACAATCTCCCGGAATCTGCATTCCGTTTTCATCATATAAGAATAAATAAGCTGGTAATGACATGATTAATAGTTTCCATCGTTATCTATAAAGAATGAATCTGAATAGCTTTTATTATTGAGAGAATAAGATATATTATATATATATCCGTGCTTTAATTTAATTTTAAAGCAAGTGTCAGGATATTTTAGAGAGATTCCATCATCTGCTTTAATAACTGTATATTTCCTGCCAGGCGAATAGTAGATACTATAACGCTCTAAAACATCTGTTTTATTTACAGTGAAGCAAATAGTATCGCCTTGTTTAAAAACACTACGTTGCTGTGGAACTGGTACACCTCCACCGGGGCAGCCTGACAGAAGAAATATTAAGGGAATAATAGTTGATTTTTTCATCCGGGAAATCCTTTCATAACAGCTTTGTATTTTGATATTAAAGAATAAACTGATTCATTAGGATTGTAATCTCTGTATACAGATAAATATGAGGTGCCACTATTAAATCCATATGTGAGAAGTAACCAATAATCACTGGCTATTGATGCTTGCTGTTCTAATCCGTAATGAAGAAAATCAGCCTTATCTAAACTGTAACTGTAATCAGCGAAACGAGAGAACAAACCTCTGGTTCTGACAAACATTCCCTTCTGTGCTTGCCAGGCGTGAACCATCTCATGCATGAATCTGTGCTTTTTCTGTATGTCACGTTCCAAAGAGAAATCAGGTGAATAAGTTCCCTCTCTAAACCAAAGTTCACCGTTTGGCGTCATGGCAACATTTACGGGTTGCATATTGAAGGGGAGATAGCTTTCAAGGTGTACCCACACCTTGCTATAGATAATACTTCCACCAAACAGCGTCCTGGCTAGTGCAATCTCTCCTATTGTAAGTTGCCTGACCCCTCCGGGGACTATGGGAGTTCCCGACGTGGGGTTTATTGTCCAGTCTACGGGCATAGCATATCCATATTATTTGTATTGTTTTATGCGCTAATCGTACTCCTACCCTAAAGCATTGGGAATGTTTCTTTCCGGGATAAATTCTGAATTCTTTAAAATTAAATTATTATAAATCATCTGTTTACTGAATAAATCAGCCTTGTCATTACAAAGTGAATGCAGGGTATTATGATTGGGCTGGGGCCTGTGTGACTTTGAAATTTTCTCGGTTTAATTCTCTTTGGGAAGCGATCTGTACGCGGTTTATTTGGCTGCACAGAAAACAGTAAGTGATAATTCATATTAAAATTTTGTTGGTTATTTGTTGTTAATATTGGCTGGGCACAAATATTGTGTAAAAATGGGCATTAACAGTATTTCTTTTTCTATTTTAATTTATCTTTTTCTTTTTGATAACATTTCACTAATAAATAAATATTATATCAAATTCATTGATTTCAAGTGGTTAAGCATGTGGTCATGAAAATTAATTTCATACGCGGTGTTTTTGTTTTCGAATGAAGTAATACATAGCCGGACAATTAAAATATTTATTCATTTTAAACTGAATTTTTTGTTAGTTCTCACCTAAAACTAAGCTTACATTGCTTTACGTTAAAACATGCATGATAAATGCAATAATAGTTAAGGTGATGGCGTTCTTATGAAAAACAATAAATTAACTCTGACTTTGTCGTTAGTGATGCTGTTTTCCATTAAAGCACTGGCTGCTTCTGAGAGTGTGGTAACAGCAGGATATGTACATACAAATTTAGAAGGGAAAACCTTAAATGGATTAAATGGCAAATTTGGTTACACACCAGATAAAAGTGATTTAGGGGTTATAAGTTCTCTAACTATCTCTGGAAATAATGATAACGATATTGATCGTGGTTATGGTTCGGCCTTACTAGGTGTAAGTTACCGCGTTAGCGATATTGTGAAACCTTATGTCATGGTTGGTGTGGGACGTGGTGCTATTAAGAACGATGGCGACACAGATACGTCTACAGGCTTTGCATATGGTGCAGGTATCCAGTTAACCCCCATTTCTGGCTTCACTGTTGATGCTGGTTACGAAGGTTCTAAGGTTTTTGGTTCACAAGCTAATAACGTGGTTATCGGTGCCGGGTGGAGATTCTGATGAAAAAGTTAATTCTGTTATTGGTCACAGTTTCTTCTGTCTCCATGCTTTCTGGTTGTGTTAGTCAGGCAGAACGTCTTAACCGTTGTCAGGCCATGGGCATAGATCGCAATGTTTGCTATCAAGAGGATATGGCTAATCAGCGCAACTATCAGACCAACTATTCTATCGAAAGGGCTGGAGAGACTCAGGCGCAAGCTTATAAAGACGCGAGTCCTTATCATAAGAAGCAGAAAGTATCCAAATTAGGCAAGCTTTTTGGTTTGGATGATGATTGATAGTTAAATCATGAGAACAAAAATGGCGCGTGTCAACGCGTGCCAGAAAGATCTATCAACTGGCACTATACTATGAACTGCAGTTTCTTCGTCCTTTCTCCCTGGAACCTCCATCCGCAGCTATTCGCGGGCAGCCAGGGGGCGGGTACAACATTTAACGGCTTTCTTCCCCAGTAATTCCCCGTTACTTCCCCGTTCAGAATACAGGCATAAAAAAACCAACCACAAGGGTTGGTTTTTTGGGATTTTTGGTCGGCACGAGAGGATTTGAACCTCCGACCCCCGACACCCCATGACGGTGCGCTACCAGGCTGCGCTACGTGCCGACGCTATGGCTGACAATACTACTGCTTTCCAGCGTGAATGCAAGAGGATGGTTTGCTAACTGATTTATAATTAATCAGTTAGCAATAAATCGTTTCTCATCCGTCAGAACTTGCAGCAGCAGGCTCAGTTGCGGTTTCTGATCTTTTATCTTCTCACCGTGTAAATCATAGGTCTGATAGTTACCGTTGTTGTTAAGCACCAGCGTCATCTCTGGCGTGGTAATCGCCAGCGTGCTGCCGTCGGCGGCGGTAACCCAGTAATGGCGGCGGGTTGCATTAAACAAATCCTGGCCCTGCGAGTACTCGTTAGCTGGCGTGCTGACGTGGAGCAGACGTTGCATGAGCGTCGTCATCAGGTCCGTATGATCGGTCAGGCTATTGATGCGCTGAGCAGGTGTTCCCGGCCAGTGAATAATCAGAGGAACCTGCAGATGACCGCGCGACCAGGCAAAATTGTTCTCTTCCTGAGTCAGCGGTACGCCCCGACCCGCGGTAATAATCACCACCGTGTTGTTCAGTTTACCGGAGTCGCGCAGGGCGCTAAGGATCCGGTTAATGTTGGCATCCACATCCTGAGCGGCATTGGCGTAGCGTTTGGCAAAGTTCTTCTGGTTACTGTCGTTCAGGTTCGTCCCGTTAAAGGAGACCCAGGAGAACCAGCGGTTATCTTCCTGCGCGTAGCGGCCCAGCCAGTTGATCCACTGGCTGGCGGTCTGCTCGTCAGACTGCGTTTGCACGCTCGGCATAGAGAAATCTGACAGTAGCGCCTGGCGATAAAGTGGGCTGGTAAAGCCATCCGAGGAGAATAGCCCCAACTGATATCCCTGCTGGTTCAGTGCAGAGATCAGCGCCGCAGGCGTTCGGGTCGACAAAATGCCGTCCATATAGCTTGGAGAAACGCCATAGAACAGGCCAAAAATCCCGTTATCCGTGGTGTTGCCTGTGCTCATGTGACGCGTAAAGGCGATATTCTGCTCAGCGAATTCAGCCAGCGCTGGCATCTGTTTTTCAAAACGGGAGTAGTTCAGGCCGTCTACGGTGATCAGCAGAACGTTCTGTCCGGTTCCCATATCGCGGTAGCGCAGTTCGCTGAGCGGGTACTGCACGGAAACCGCTTCCGGGTTTCCCTGCTCGATCAGGCGGCGTTGATATTCTTGCGCATCCAACAGACCATGTTTTTCCAGAAACTTGCGTGCCGTCATCGGGTAGGAGAGCGGCAGGTTCGCGCGTTGCATGGTAATAGGGCGATAGAAATTGGCGTCTGCCCAGATGTACACCACATGCGAGGCGATAAAGGAAACGAAGAAGAATGCGGCTAACGGTTTAGCAAAATGGCGACGACGCGTCAGGCTGCGTAGTTTTTGCCAGCTCCAGGTCGCAAACAGCATTTCGATTAACAGAATAACCGGCACGCTGATAAACATCAGTTGCCAGTCACGCGCCGCTTCATTCTGGTCAGGGTTAATGACCAGTTCCCAGACGATCGGGTTAAGGTGCAGGTGGAAGCGGGTAAAAACTTCGCTGTCGATTAACAACAACGTCATGCCAGCCGTCGCCAGGATTGCTGATAAGAATCGCATCAGCCTCTGGGACATGACGATAAACGTCAGGGGAAACAGGATCAGCAGATAGGTGGCAAACACCAGGAAGCTAAAATGCCCGACAACGCTCAGGTAGGAATAAACGCGCCCTGCAAGCGTAGTCGGCCAGTCGGCGACAAACAGGTAACGGCTACCGAGTACCATGGCCAACAGAATGTTGAACAAAGCAAACCAGTGCCCCCAGCTAACCATCTGGGAGACTTTCTCACGGTAGCGCTGACGATGAGTTACCATAAACTGTTGTTCGTTTCCCCGGATCAGGCTCTTAATGCGCTTGGTCGTCGTTTACCGAAGACTGTAATGCGCGGGCAAAAGAGTTGGCAATCGCCTGGCGCTGGGCCGGTGCGATGCTTGTATTGATAAGGTTAGTCACCATGTTTCCCAGTACCATTAGGGAAAGATCGGTCGGCGCCTTATGTTTTTCCAGTACGTTGAGCATCTCATTCAGCAGTTGTTCAACGTGTTCGTCACTATAGCGGGAAATTTGTGGCATAAATCGAAATCAGTCTGTTCATGAAAGGGCAACATATTACCGTACGGACAGTTTTTTTTCTGCTTTTTTATCTTCTATTGCGTCACTGCCCGGCAGGTGGTTGAATACCGCCCGGTCTAAAAGGAGAGTTTATCATGAGTCTGGATATCAACCAGATTGCCCTGCACCAGCTTATCAAACGTGATGAGCAAAACCTTGAGCTGGTCTTGCGCGATTCATTACTGGAACCGACAGCGACCGTTGTCGATATGATGGCTGAACTGCATCGGGTGTATAGCGCCAAGAATAAAGCCTATGGCCTGTTCAGCGAAGAGAGCGAGCTGGCGCAAACGCTACGTTTACAGCGTCAGGGTGAAGAGGATTTTCTGGCCTTTAGCCGTGCCGCGACAGGGCGTTTGCGGGACGAGCTGGCGAAATATCCTTTTGCCGATGGTGGTATTGTCTTGTTCTGCCATTACCGCTATCTGGCGGTAGAGTATCTGTTGGTGGCCGTACTGAACAATTTAAGCAGCATGCGCGTCAATGAAAATCTGGATATCAATCCGACGCACTATCTGGATATCAATCATGCGGACATCGTGGCGCGTATTGATTTAACCGAGTGGGAAACCAATCCGGAGTCCACACGCTATCTGACGTTCCTGAAAGGGCGGGTAGGGCGCAAAGTCGCCGATTTCTTCATGGACTTTCTCGGCGCCAGCGAAGGTCTGAACGCCAAAGCGCAAAACCGCGGTCTGCTGCAGGCGGTTGATGACTTCACCAATGAGGCGCAACTGGATAAAGCCGAGCGCCAGAACGTGCGGCAGCAGGTGTACAGCTACTGCAACGAGCAGCTACAGGCCGGTGAAGAGATTGAGCTGGAGTCGCTGTCTAAAGAGCTTTCCGGCGTCAGTGAAGTCAGCTTCAGCGAATTCGCTGCTGATAAAGGCTATGAGCTGGAAGAGAGCTTCCCGGCGGATCGCAGTACGTTGCGCCAATTAACCAAATTTGCCGGCAGCGGCGGTGGGTTAACCATTAATTTTGACGCCATGCTGCTGGGCGAGCGTATTTTCTGGGATCCGGCTACAGATACCCTGACCATCAAAGGTACGCCGCCGAACCTGCGCGACCAGCTCCAGCGCCGCACGTCGGGCGGGAAGTAAACCGTTAATGCCGGATGGCTGCGTAAAGCCCTATCCGGCCCACGGATAAACTCCATAAAAAAACCCCGCCGAGGCGGGGTTTTCTTCAACGTCCAGGCGATTACGCGCGAACGAAGTCGATGTGAGTCAGCTTCGGCTTGAAAGCGTGACGCTGTACAGCCTGAGCTTTAACTTTAACTTCTTTACCGTCAACAACGATGGTCAGAACTTCGCTGTAGAATTCAGCTTTAGCTTGCATGTTCATAACTGCATCGTGATCCAGTTCGATAGCAATCGGGGCTTCTGCGCCACCGTAGATGATTGCCGGGAACTTGTTAGCGGCACGCAGGCGGCGGCTCGCACCCTTACCCTGCTCTTTACGTACTTCAGCGTTGATAGTAAACATTTAAATCTCTCTTTAATAATTCCTGCTACAGGCGACCCAGCAACAGGTAAGTGATCTGCTTTGCGTATGCAAAAGCGGGCGAGATTCTATACTCAAACGGCTGGTACATCAATCAAAAGTACAATTAACCGCGTAATTCATGTGCCCGGCGAAAGCGACCTTCATAATCGAAGACCTTTTCACGCACCTGCCAGTACTGACCTTTCATGCGCGCAACCACGAAATCAGGATGGCGTAACAGCGCCTGCTGGGCGAGGATATCGGCGGCGGTTATCCAGCGTAAGGGAATACCGGGGGTACGGGTGTGCGGGCGAATAAACAGTTGTTCGAATGCCGTACGCTGCGCGGGAGTGTGTAGACGAAAGCGTTCGCTGACGTCGGCCCCGTCTTCATCGTAATAGGTGATTTTTAGCCATTCGCCTTTTTCATCCTGGCCATTTTGTAACACCATACCGCTACAGCGCAGGACCAGCGCATCTTTTAGCCTCAACGCCGCTTTCAGCATATCATCCGGGTCGACCAGCACCGTATCGCATTCACGGCAGCGGCGGGCGGCAATGTCATTTTCCGCGTTGCACTGCGGGCAATTTTTAAAACGGAAACGGAAGTCGCACTGTTCGCGATGACCGTCATCATCTTCAAACCATCCCTGGCAGCGGCGACCAAAATGTTCAATCAGCGTGCCGTCAGCCGTTGTTTTACCCCAGAAGGTGTTGGCAAATCCGCAGGCAGGGCAGAACACCTGTACCGGCACGTTGTCGCTTTTTCCCTTCGGCGCACCCACTTCCGGGGCGTACAGATCGTGGGGATTACCCGCGTAATCGAGGATCAGACAGTCGGTTTTACCAGGGGCCAGGCGCAGTCCGCGACCAACAATTTGTTGGTACAGGCTGACTGATTCCGTCGGGCGCAGAATGGCGATAAGGTCGACGTGTGGGGCATCGAAGCCGGTAGTCAGGACCGACACATTCACCAGATAGCGAAAGCGCTGGGCTTTAAACTCTTCAATCAGTACGTCACGCTCCGCGCCTGGCGTATCTCCGGTAATAAGCGCGGCATCGTCAGCAGGCAGCAGGCCCAGAATTTCTTTGGCGTGTTCAACGGTGGCGGCGAAAATCATCACCCCTTTGCGCGTCTGGGCAAACTCAATAATCTGGCTGATGATATGCGGCGTGATTCGCTGCTGCTTTTTTAATTCCCGATTAAGGTCCGCCTCGCTGAACAGGCCGTTACTTTGTGCCTGCAGGCGGCTGAAGTCATACTGCACGACCGGCATGTCGAGGCGTTCCGGCGGCGTCAGGTAGCCGTGTTTAATCATATAGCGCAGCGGTAATTCATAAATGCAGTCGCGAAACAGCGCTTTTTCATCGCCGCGCACCATTCCGTGATAATGAAAGTGGTAAATCCAGCCTTTACCCAGACGAAAAGGCGTGGCGGTAAGCCCCAGCAGGCGTAAGTGGGGATTGACGTTGGTCAGGTGAGTGAGGATTTGCTGATACTGACTCTCTTCATCATCACCGATGCGGTGACATTCATCGACGATCAGCAGGGAAAACTCTCCCTGAAAGGCATCCAGATTACGCGCCACCGATTGTACGCTGCCAAATACCACTTTTCCGTGGCTCTCTTTACGCTTCAGCCCGGCGGCAAAAATATCGGCCTCCAGCCCCAACGCGCAATATTTGGCGTGGTTTTGCGCGACCAGCTCTTTGACGTGCGCCAGTACCAGCACGCGACCACGCGCCACGCGGGCCAGTTCCGCTATCACCAGGCTTTTGCCCGCGCCGGTTGGCAGGACGATAACCGCCGGCGTGCGGTGGTGGCGAAAATGGTTGAGCGTGGCGTCCACGGCTTCTTGTTGGTACGGGCGAAGAGTAAAAATCATGGGCTCACTAAGGTAAACAGTAACAATGAATAGTATGCCATGAATCATTTCCCTTGAGGGATGGTGTAACGCCGCTATACTGGGCGGATAACAGTCCCACTTTTCGGGCGCAAACCCGATTCTCGTATTTTTACAGGCAAAAATCACACTCATGCGACTTGATAAATTTATCGCTCAGCAACTCGGCGTCAGCCGCGCTATTGCCGGGCGTGAGATCCGTGCTAACCGCGTTACCGTCGACGGTGAAATCGTCAGAAATAGCGCCTTTAAGCTGCTGCCAGAACATGACGTCGAATATGACGGCAATTCCCTGATTCAACAGAATGGCCCGCGCTATTTTATGCTGAATAAGCCGCAGGGCTATGTTTGTTCAACGGATGATCCGGATCACCCGACGGTTCTTTATTTCCTCGATGAACCCGTCGCACACAAATTACATGCGGCAGGCCGTCTGGATATCGACACCACCGGACTGGTGCTGATGACCGATGACGGACAGTGGTCGCATCGCATCACTTCGCCACGTCACCATTGTGAGAAAACCTATCTGGTGACGCTGGAATCGCCGGTGGCGGATGATACCGCCGAGCAGTTTGCCCGTGGCGTACAACTGCATAACGAAAAAGACCTGACAAAGCCGGCCGTGCTGGAAGTCATTACGCCAACTCAGGTGCGATTGACCATAAGCGAAGGGCGCTATCATCAGGTGAAACGCATGTTCGCCGCCGTGGGGAACCACGTTGTAGAACTGCACCGTGAACGGATCGGCGCCATTAAGCTTGATGATGACCTTGAGCCTGGCGAATACCGTCCATTAACTGAAGAAGAAATTGCCAGCGTTAACTTAACCCCGCGTTAATCTCAGGAGCTAAATGTGACCACCCGGCAGAACTCGTCAATTGCCATTGTCTTTATCCTTGGCTTGTTAGCCATGCTGATGCCGTTGTCGATTGATATGTATCTTCCGGCGCTGCCTGTTATCTCTGAACAGTTTGGTGTGCCTGCCGGTAGCGCGCAGATGACCCTCAGTACCTATATTTTAGGTTTTGCGGTGGGGCAGTTGCTGTATGGTCCAATGGCAGACAGCATTGGGCGTAAGCCGGTAATACTGGGCGGAACGCTGGTGTTTGCGGCGGCGGCAGTTGCTTGTGCGCTGGCGCAAACTATCGATCAACTGATCATAATGCGTTTCTTCCATGGTCTGGCGGCTGCGGCGGCGAGCGTGGTTATCAACGCCCTGATGCGCGATATCTATCCGAAGGAAGAGTTCTCGCGCATGATGTCATTCGTCATGTTGGTCACCACGATAGCGCCATTGCTGGCGCCCATTGTGGGCGGCTGGGTGCTGGTATGGCTGAGCTGGCACTATATCTTTTGGATCCTCGCCGTGGCGGCTATTCTGGCTTCAGTGATGATCTTTACGCTGATCAAAGAAACATTGCCCGTAGAGCGTCGCCAGCCGTTTCGCTTGCGCACTACTCTTGGCAACTTTGCCTCGTTGTTTCGTCATAAGCGCGTACTGAGCTATATGCTGGCCAGCGGGTTCAGCTTTGCCGGAATGTTTTCTTTCCTTAGCGCCGGGCCTTTTGTCTACATTGAGATTAACCATGTTTCACCGCAGCATTTCGGTTACTACTTCGCGCTGAATATTGTTTTCCTGTTCGTGATGACCATCATCAACAGCCGCTTTGTTCGCCGGGTTGGGGCATTGAATATGTTCCGTGCGGGGCTGTGGATCCAGTTTGTGATGGCGGGCTGGATGGTTTTCAGTGCGCTATTCGGGGTAGGTTTTTGGGCGCTGGTGGTGGGCGTGGCGGCATTTGTCGGCTGCGTGTCGATGGTGTCATCTAACGCGATGGCGGTCATCCTGGATGAATTCCCGCACATGGCGGGAACGGCATCATCTTTGGCGGGGACGTTCAGATTTGGCATTGGCGCTATTGTTGGGGCACTGTTGTCACTGGCGACTTTTAACTCGGCCTGGCCGATGATTTGGTCGATAGCGTTTTGCGCCACCAGCTCTATTCTCTTCTATCTCTACGCCAGTCGCGCTAAAAAACGGTGATCTAATACACAACCTGGAGGTCATAAGGCCTCCAGAGTTGATGTATATCAACCGCAAATCTATCAATTCTCCTGCTTATGTTTATTTTATGTAAAATCAATTTATGTAAAAAGTCACATCATTGTAGTTAAAAAGGTTGAGTTAGATCGCAGAAACGAGTACATATAGCCCGGAAATTTGCCAGAACCATTGAATAAATTTAAATACCTGGTTCGGAAAGCAGCATATGGACATGGGTGTAAACGTTTACCAACTGTTTAAAGACGTTTTGTCAATGATGTGTTAATATTGATGTAAAATAATTGTGAAGTGATTGTGCTTCCAGGGAAAGAAAGTGATGACATTACAACTCTCAATCGTTCATCGTCTGCCGCAGTGCTATCGTTGGTCGGTGGGTTTCGCAGGTTCGAAAGTTGAACCGATTCCGCAAAACGGCCAGAGCAATGAGAACAGCCTGGTGGCGCTCAAATTGCTCAGCCCGGATGGTGATAGCGCGTGGTCAGTCATGCATAAACTCAGCCAGGCCCTCAGTGACATTGAGGTTCCTTGTTCCGTTCTGGAATGCGAAGGGGAGCCGTGCCTGTTTGTGAATCGTCAGGATGAGTTTGCTGCGACCTGCAGACTGAAAAATTTCGGCGTGGCAATCGCAGAACCTTTTTCAAATAACAATCCGTTTTGAGCGTCAGCTTAGCGCGAGCAGCTGACGCGTATAGGCCTGTTGTGGCGCGTTGAATACGTGCTCGCATTGCCCCTGTTCCACAACTTCTCCCTGCCTTAGCACAATAACCTGATGGCACAACGCGCGTACGACATGCAAATCATGGCTGATAAAAATATAGGCCAGACGATGCTTTTCCTGTAAGGACTTTAACAACATCAGGATTTGCGCCTGTACGGTCCTGTCGAGTGAGGATGTCGGCTCATCCAGAATGATCAGCGAAGGTTTTAGAATCAACGCCCGGGCAATGGCTATGCGTTGACGTTGACCACCGGAAAACTCTGCGGGATAACGATGTCGCGTTTCGCTATCCAGCCCCACTTCCGTCATGACCGCTTTCACCTGCGCTTCACGTTGTTCGGCAGTAAGTGTCGGTTGATGAACGCGTAGTCCCTCCTCAATAATTTGTAGCACGCTTAAACGTGGGTTTAGCGAGGAGTTAGGATCCTGAAATACCACCTGAATGCGGTGACGTACGGGTAACAGCTGGCGACGATTTAAGGTATGCAACGCCTGGCCATCGAACACAATACTCCCCTGCGATGTGATTAGCCTCAGTAGCGCCAGCCCGGTGGTGCTTTTCCCGGAACCTGACTCACCGACCAGCCCCAGCGTTTCACCGGGCCGCAGGGAAAAACTGACGTCGTTGACCACGACGTTATGGTCTACTACGCGCTTCAGAATGCCTTTGCGGACAGGGAAGGCGACGCGGAGTTTTTCCACTTCCAGCAAGGGAGCTTGCCCTACAGGTAAGGGGACCGGGTCACCGGAAGGTTCGCTGTTTAACAATTTCTGCGTGTACGGATGCGAGGGCGCAGAGAGCAGTTGTGCGGCACGATTTTGCTCAACGCACAGGCCGTTTTGCATGACCGCCACGGTATCGGCCAGCTTTTTCACAATGCTGAGGTTATGGGTGATGAACAGTAATCCCATGTTCAGCTCTCGCTGTAACTCCCGCAGCAGTTGCAGGATCTGCGCCTGGACGGAGACATCCAGCGCGGTGGTGGGTTCATCGGCAATCAGCAGTTCTGGCCGCGTTAGCAGCGCCATGGCGATCATCACTCGTTGGCGCTCACCGCCGGACAACTGGTGCGGGTAATCTGCGAGACGTTTGGCCGCCTGACGGATCCCGACGCGGTCCAGACAGGTTAGAATCTCTGCCCGGGCGGCCTCGCGACGCATTCCCCGATGCAGCGATAGCACCTCGTAAAGCTGTTTTTCCAGGTTGTGAAGCGGGTTCAGTGACACCATCGGCTCCTGGAAAATCATGGCGATTTTGTTCCCTCGTACGCCGCGAAGCGTCTGCTCGTCGGCGTGAAGCAATGATTCACCATGGAAACGAATATCACCGGCAAGATAGACCGCAGGAGGGGACGGTAATAAGCGCAGAATAGAAAGCGCGGTCACACTTTTCCCTGAGCCAGATTCGCCCACCAGCGCCAGCGTTTGCCCGGCATCAACCCGCAATGAGAGAGTGTTGACCACGGTGCGCACACTCTCCTGGTGGCGAAAACCTACCGATAAATTCTCAATAGCTAACAGAGGTTGTGTCATTTTAAATCGCCTTATTGGGATCAAACGCGTCGCGTACCGCTTCACCAATAAAGATCAGTAGCGATAAAAGCAGGGCAACGGAGATGAACGCAGTGATCCCAAGCCACGGCGCCTGCAGGTTATTTTTACCTTGTAACAGGAGTTCTCCCAACGATGGCGAGCCAAGCGGTAAGCCGAATCCGAGGAAATCCAGCGAGGTCAGGGTGGTTATCGAGGCGCATAATATAAACGGTAAAAAAGTCAGGGCGGCGACCATCGCGTTGGGTAGCATATGACGCAGAATAATACTGCGATCGCTCACGCCGAGCGCCTGCGCGGCACGAATGTAATCAAAGTTTCGGGTACGTAAAAATTCCGCACGCACCACGCCAACCAGACTCATCCAGCCAAACAGCACGGTAATGCCCAGCAGCCACCAGAAGTTGGGCTGGACCACGCTCGACAGCAGAATGATCAGAAACAGCGTTGGCATACCAGACCAAACCTCAATGAATCGCTGTCCCCACAGGTCCACCTTGCCGCCATAATAGCCCTGAATAGCGCCAGCCATGATACCCATCACGCTGGAACACAGGGTCAGCATTAAACCAAACAGGACCGAGATACGCGTGCCGTAGAGGATACGCGCCAGCACGTCGCCGCCGTTGGCGTCCGTCCCCAGCCAGTTTTGCGCAGAAGGTGGGGAAGGGAAGGGCTTATCGGTGGCAAAGTTAATGCTGGTGGCCCCAAAGCGTACGGGCGCCCACAGGATCCAGCCCTGCTTCTCCAGGCGCTGCTGTAGCCAGGGATCCTGATAATCAGCTTTGGTCGCCAGTGGTCCGCCAAAGTCGCTTTCACTGTAGTTTTTGAACAGAGGGAAATACCAACTGCTGTCATAGCGCACCAGCAGCGGCTTATCGTTGGCAATCAGTTCGGAACACAGGCTAAGGCCAAACAACACCAGAAAAATCCACAGCGACCAGTAGCCGCGGCGGTTATGACGAAAACGCGCCCAGCGGGCCTGATTGACGGGGCTTAATCGCGACATTAGCGTCCCTCAAAATCAATACGGGGATCGACCAGCGTATAGCTGATATCACTGAGAATATTCAGCAGCAGTCCGATCAGGGTGAAGATATAGAGCGTGCCAAACATCACCGGGTAGTCGCGTGATACGGTGGATTCATACCCCAGTAACCCCAGTCCGTTAAGCGAGAACATGACTTCAATCAGCAGCGAGCCGGTAAAAAACATGCTGATAAACGTTGCCGGGAAACCTGCTATCACCAGTAACATCGCGTTGCGAAACACATGTTTCCATAGAATATTTTTCTCGCTTACCCCTTTGGCTCGCGCGGTAACGACATACTGTTTGCGGACTTCATCCAGAAATGAGTTTTTAGTCAGCATGGTCAGCGCGGCAAACCCGCCAACCACCGTCGCCAGCACCGGCAGGGTAATATGCCACAGATAGTCGGTTATTTTTTGATACCAGGGCAGAGAATCAAAGTTGGCGGAAACCAGCCCGCGCAGCGGGAACAGATCGTAGTAGCTTCCCCCGGCAAAAAAGACGATCAGCAAAATCGCAAACAGAAATGCCGGGATGGCATAGCCGATAATAATGAATGCGCTGCTCCACACATCGAATCGACTGCCATTGTGTACCGCTTTACGGATACCTAGCGGGATCGACACCAGATAAATGATGAGCGTACTCCACAGCCCCAGCGTGACGGAAACGGGCAGGCTGTCTTTGATAAGCGTCAGCACCGAAGCGCTACGAAACAGGCTGTCGCCGAAATCGAAACGAATGTAGTCCCAGAGCATTTTGAAGTAACGCTCATGAATAGGTTTATCGAACCCGTAGCGGCGGGTGATTTCTGCAATCACTTCCGGGTCAAGACCGCGGCCTCCGCGATAATTGCTGTCGCTGATGTTACCCACGCCGGTTTGCGCGTGGCTGGCGCGAACGCCTTCGCTGCCCGCGCCGGGTAAGGCGCCACTTTGCCCGAACTCAATAGCGGCGACGGCCTGCTCAACCGGACCGCCGGGGGCAATTTGCACGATAAAAAAGTTGATGGTGATGATGGCCCAGAGCGTCGGGATCACCAGCAGCAGACGTCGAATTAGATAAGCGCCCATTTACTCTCCCTGTCGTCTGGCTGCGGGTAGCTTCGCCGCTTTGTTGACGTCATACCACCAGTTGTCGAGGCCGATGGTGTAAATTGGGCGAATAGCAGGATGTGAAAATTTGTCCCACCAGGCGATACGATCCTCGGCCATGTACCACATCGGCAACATGTAGTAGTTCCAGGTTAATACCCTGTCCAGCGCCCGTCCCAGCGGGATCAGTTTGGCTTTATCACCTTGCGCCGCGATGATTTGATTGATCAATTTATCAATCACCGGGCTTTGCACGCCGGGCGCATTGTAGCTGGAATCAATGTATTCAGAGGCCCACAGAATTTGCAGGTCCGAACTCGGCCACGGCATCGCGCGATACAACCTCGGCATCATGTCATAGTCGCGACTGCGCAGGCGGTTCGTGATTTGCGAATTATCAACCTGGCGGATGTTCATGGTGATGCCTAAGCGCTGCAGGTTGTGCTGGAACGGCAGTACCCACTGGCTGTTACTGCCCGCCGGGAGCAACAGTTCGAAGCTCAGGGGTTTACCGCTGACGCTGTTCACGCGCTGCTGTCCCTTTAGTATCCAGCCAGCCTGTTCCAGTAAGGTATTGGCTTTCAATAAGTTATCACGATCGTAGCCATCACCTGTTGATTTCGGCGGCTGATAAATTTGGCTGAAGACCTCAGGGGGGAGATCTTTTTTCAATGGCGCGAGTATCACCAGTTCATCCGCATCGGGGTAATTTTTTGCGGCATACTCGGTATTCTGAAAATAGCTGTTTGTCCGGCTCCAGGCGTTATAGAACAGGGCTTTATTCATCCATTCAAAATCAAAGGCCAGCGTGATGGCTTCACGTACGCGTCGATCGCTGAATACCGGACGCTGAATATTAAAGGCCAGCCAACGCGTATCCTGTGCGGATTCGTTTTTCTGCTCATCTTTGATGATGTAATGATTTGCGAAATTTTTGCCGGTATAACGTGTCGCCCAGTTTTTGGCATCGTTCTCCAGACGCAGATCAAACGCCCCGGCCTTAAACGCTTCAAAGGCGACGTTGTCATCAAGATAGTAATCGTAGCGGATGGTATCAAAGTTCCAGCGCCCGCGGTTAACGGGCAGGTTCGCGGCCCAATAATCTTTGACACGCGAATAGACAATATACTGGCCCATTTTCCACTGGGTGATACGGTACGGGCCGCTGGCAAGCGGTGGGGAAGATAAGGGATCGCTGAGTTTATGATCCTTCCAGTATTTCTCAGGCATCACGGGTAATGAAAACAGGCTGAGCATATCCTCTTTGCCCGGTTTGGCTAATTCAATACGCACGGTTAACGGTGCAATGGCTTTTACCGTTGTGCCTTTGTAGACGAGGCGAAACTGCGGCACGCCTTCAGTCATAAATTTGTGAAAGGTGAAGGCGACATCGCTGGCGGTAATGGGGGAGCCATCGTGAAAACGCGCCCGTGGATTAATGGCGATTTCTACCCAGGAATAGTCGTCAGCATAGCGCGCGCTGTCGGCAATGAGCGGGTAATAGCTGCCAGGCTCGTCGTCAGAGGTGGTAAAAAGCGTATCGTACAGCGTTTCGGTGCGCGCGCCGGGATTGCCACGCATTGCATAGCGGTTGAAGTTATCGAACGTACCAATCGCGGAGAGGGTGATTTGCCCGCCTTTGGGCGCGGCTGGGTTAACGTAATCAAAGTGGTTAAAGTTAAACGCGTACTTCGGTTCGCCCAGTACGGCAAACGCATAGCTTTCTTTGATGGATTGCGCCTGAACGCTAAACCCGATGAGGGCGATAAACAGCAGCAGTAGGCGAGGGATCATATAAAAGCGCTTTCCTTTTCCTGTCACAACCCGACGGGCATCATGCCTGAGAGATAAGGGGTGTGGCGGCGAGTAAGAGTATATGAATCGCAAACTGCGATCACCACGTTGGCTTATTGGGCTGCGCCATCCAACGCACGAAATCAGCAAGCTTTAACGGTCGGCTAATCCAGTATCCCTGGAAAAAATGTACTCCACGATCGCGCAGCCAACGAGCTTGCTCAGGTGTTTCTACCCCTTCAGCAACCGTCAGCATATTAAGACGCTTAGAGAGTGTCAACACGGCGTCCAGAACCGGAGAGGTCAGGGTTTCTGTGCCGATGGCGTTAATAAACCCACGATCGATTTTCAGGTAGTCAACGGTGAAGCGTTCCAGATAGATAAGCGCGCTATGACCAGTGCCGAAATCATCAATAGCAATTTCAAAGCCAACAGAGTGTAGCCATTCAAATAGCTGTGTCGCCTCGTGTTGATTAAGCATATCGCGTTCAGTGATTTCCAGCACTAACTGAAAATGGTTCGCGGGAAGCGAGGCGCGCAGCCGTCGGATGTCATCTTTAAAACTCTCGCCGTGCAGGTGCGTTGGTGCGATGTTAATTCCCAGTTTGGCGCCAGCAGGAAACACTTTTTGCAGCGTCGGGGCGTCCTGCGCTATCAACTTAAAGAGATGTTGGGTCAGCGGGACAATCATTTTCTGCGATTCTGCATAATGAATGAAGGCATCCGGTGGGATCTCACCCGTTGATGGATGATGCCAACGTAATAACACCTCAACACCTTTTACCTCCAGCGTTTGCATCTCTACGACGGGCTGGTACACCACATAAAATTGATTATGTTTGATGGCGTGGAGGATATCTTTACCAGGGCGTAACCGGACAGTGAAGATGTAATACCAGAGGAGAACCCCGGTGATAATCCCGGCCATACATCCCAACATAATCGCGTACCAGATGTCGTTGTACGTCCACTCTTGCGCATACAAACGAATCTTCAGCGGTACCTCTTTAAGCGTCGCCTGGCGCCATGGCGTGTTAGGCAGCGCAGAGACGTCCATAATTCGGGATGAAAATGTTGAAATAGCCGTGTCGCCAGCAATAACGGCAATACCATTAAAATTATCCTCGCGGGCGGTATAAAGCAGATAGGGCGCCAGGTTGATATTCAATGAAGAAAATACACCGCTGTTATGGAACGAGGGATTGCGGTGCCAAATCATTATCGCTGGCTTATCCGGCATCATGGGCGTCCCGGAAAGTATTTCCACATCAACATCTTTGTTGATATTCAGCTTCGGGATCAGCGACAAAATGGGGGCGTTCATTGCGCCTGTTGCGGAGGAGCAAAAAGCAATACCGTCTTTTACCAGCAAAAAAGCGCGAACGTTGAGGTTAAAAGCCGCACTGGAGGTAAGTTTTGCAGCGACTTGCTGGCAGTTCTTTTCCAGCAGGGGTTGAAGCGCATCTGTGGTGGTTTTGAGATCTGCAAAGTAACTACTGACATAATTCTGGATATCGGCAAGCAGCGTTTCGTACTTAACCTCTCGCTTATGCCAGGTAACCAAAAATTGCAGGGTACTCACGAGCAATGCGACGATAAGCCCCGTTAACATACAGGAAAGCAGGATTTTCCGACCGGATGAAGAGCTGCGTCTGAACATAGTTCCTTATGTTTACCTGTAGTAACCGCTTATTCTGTATGAATATAACCTGAAATGGTCCATGCTGTGAGATTTTTCTTAGTCGAGAGGCGAAACAAAAAAGCACCGCCGAAGCAGTGCTTTTGATATGTCTCATCAGGATAGCCAAGGGATAGCTGCCAAACGAAATTAACTGCGGCTCAGAACCCGGCGAGCTTCGTTGTAACGTTTTTTCCAGTAAGGCTCGTTCATGCTGGAAATGATAACGCCACTGCTGGTCGAGGCATGAACAAACTGGTTGTTGCCGATATAGATACCGACGTGGCGGCCTGTGGAGCCAGCACGGAACAGAACCAGATCGCCTGTGCGCAGATTAGTACGCGAAACGGATTTACCCGTTTCCTGTTGTTCGTAGGTTGAGCGCGGAAGCTCTAAACCAAACTGCTCACGGAACGTACGCTGTACGAAGCTGGAGCAATCAATACCTTTTTTGGTGCTGCCGCCAAGGCGGTAACGCACGCCTTTCCAGTCAGCATACTGATCCATAATACGTGATTTAACATCGATATTACGGACCATATTTTCAAATTCATCCTGAGAGGCTTGCAGTGAAGAGTTATCTCCATTGCCCACAGCATGCGTCTCAGAATGCATATTCCTGGCGGTGTTCGTGGTACTACATGCGGAAAGCAGAACCGCAACTGCTATCGCGGGTATGCCCCGCAAGATATATCTCAAAATCGGTTGAGATTTGACCATTTTGTTTGTTTTCCCTTGAAGTCCTTAACGATAAATATCGTTATAAAAAATGCCAAACGTGACGAGACTAATTACCATCGCACGATGAGACAATTCCTTAAGGTCAAATCTGTGGCAGAACGCACAAATTTATTCAGAAAGGGAATAATTGTCCCGCGAGGCAAAACGAGTTCGAGGTTACCCGATCGCCCCAGTCATTGCGAGAGATTTTATGTGATTTCTTATAAGAAAAATTGATACAGAAAGTGAATAAACGGCATTGGCTAAATTAAGAACAATTAGCGTAAAAAATATGCAAGCCATTCATTCTAAACATGAATAAGATGACAGGAGAATGACAATCAGAATGATGGAATATCGGTCGTGATCATCAGGGAATCAGAAGTTTCCCTGATGATGTTAATTGTTTTGCGTTATTTGTTTGAAAATTGTTTGTTTTTGCCGGGCAGATAATTCACAAACAGCGTGACCAGACGATCGCTTAATGGCGTCATTAGCCACCAGGGTAAGCCAATCAGCACAACCGTCATGGAGCCGACCACGATATCGGTGAGCCAGTGAGCGCCGATCATTACGCGTGGAAAAGCAAAAACCACAGCGATAATAAGGCCGATTATGCCTGCAACTTTTCCGAAATAACGCAGCATAAATGCGGAAAAAATAAGCAGCATCATGCCGTGATCGCCAGGAAAACTGTCTCTGGAGGCATCTTTGGTTGGAATATGCAGCAGTTCGCTGACGCGATAAATATTATCCAGCATCAGAGTAGGGCTGGCGCGTTTAACCGGAATAAGCGCCTGGCCCAACTGATTTAATACCACTGCGGTGAGCAGCATCACCAGACCAATAGCCACAATACGCCGGCGACCTTCCGCCGTATCCTTCAGCCAAAAGTGCAGCATCAGTGCGCCCATAGCCAACAACGAGCAGCCATCAAATGCCCGGTTATTGGTGATCGCAACAATCCACAGAAACAGCGGGCTTTCAACCAGCTTCTGATTGAAGAAACGGAAGACGCCCGTATCCAGTGAGGACCAGAACCCGTGCCCGGCGGGAATATACCAGGACAGAAACAGCGCTATACCTGCAATATTGAGCAGTATAATAAGAGGGTATCGGGTTTTCATCGTCGTTTACCATTGCTATAAAACGAAGGCAACCTTACGCGCTACCGTCTAAACGAAGTCTCAACAATGCGCTCTGTAACGTATTCCAGTCGGTGTCGGTATCGGAGATGAGTTCAATACGGCTATCCGGCGGAGCGACGTTTTGCGTCTCAATATGCCAGTCGTCTCCCTGACGGTTAATGCGCACCAGCCCCTCTTTGATACGCATTACACCTTTTACACGCCCTACGGGTGCAAGGCGCGACCATTCCAGCAGGCCGATGGTATCGAACACCGTATCGGCGTCAAAGATCCAGCCGCAGGCCTGATGACCCTGACCGCTGTTTAGGCTGCGACGCCAACGCTGTTGTGCGGGCAAACTTAACGCCGCCAGCCCTTTCTTGTCAGCATGACTATGGGCGTGCTCAGCGCTTGCGGGAAGCTGCGCCAGGTTTAGTCGGGGCAAATCCAGTAATTGACCGGCAATATTTCCATGATCGGCATGAACCAACTGACGATTGCCGCCATAGTGCTGCCACCAGGTTTGCAGGGCGTTTTCGCTTTCCGTTGTGGCGCGGTCGGCTTTGTTGGCGACGATGATATCGGCGGCAGCCAGTTGATCGCGGAAATTGTCATTGGCGACGCTTTTTTCATCCAGTAGCTGGCGAGGATCAAGAATACAAAGGGTCGCGCGCAAATCGATCCACGGTTCGTAAACCGGAGCGGTAAGTAAATCCAGAATCTGTTTGGGATGTCCGAGACCGGTAGGTTCAATGAGCAGTCGGTCAGGTTTTCCCTGACGCAACAATGTATTGAGGCCAACCTGCATTGGCAGACCGTTAACACAGCACATACAGCCGCCGGGGATCTCTTTTAGCAATGCGCCGCTGTCGGCTAAGAGGGCGCCATCAATACCGACTTCACCAAACTCATTGACCAGTACGGCCCACTTCTCTGCGGGATCTTTGTTTGCCAATAAATGAAGAATAGAGGTGCTTTTGCCACTGCCGAGAAAACCGGTGATGAGATTGGTTTTAGTCACATTTACTCCAGAATCATAAATTGCCGTAATGGCATTTAACAATCCTGGCGAAAAACGGGGAAAAAGAGAAGGGGTGAGAGGACGAAGACGCGCTTCGTCCTGATTAATGGCAGAAATCGTTAACTTTTTAACGTTTCAATGACAGCCTGATGCGCACCATATTGGGCAATACGCTGCCAGGCGAGCTGAATAGCCGCAACAAACTGCGGATTCTGTACCAGATCGGTGGCGAAAATCTCATGCAGAGAAAGCAGGGCGCTGACGCGTTCTGAGTCTGTACTCTGCTTCACAAGCGCGCTGATTTTCTCGCTCAATGGATCACGAATATCAATGGCCGCACCTGAATCATCCACTCCGCTTACGTAACGCATCCAGCCTGCGACGCCGAGTGCCAGCAGCGGCCACTCGCTGCGCCGTGCTAAATGTACGCGGATCCCTTCCAGCATACGCTGGGGTAATTTTTGGCTACCATCCATCGCGATTTGCCAGGTTTTATGCTTCAACGCCGGGTTGGCAAAGCGTTCCAGCAGGCTAGCGGCATACTGGTCTAAATCAACATCGGTGATTTGCAGGGTAGGCGCCTGTTCGTTGAGCATCAGACGGTAGGCGGCTTCACGAAAAGCGCTGTCCTGCATGCAGTCGCTGATGTGCTGAAACCCGGCCAGATAGCCGAGATACGCGAGAAACGAATGACTACCGTTCAGCATCCGCAATTTCATTTGTTCCCACGGCAGAACGTTTTCAACCATTTGTACGCCGGCGGTTTCCCACTGCGGACGACCACACACAAAATTGTCTTCAATCACCCACTGAATAAAGGGCTCACAGCTGATTGCGCAGGGATCGGCCACCCCCAACTCGCGGGCGATTTCAGCCAGTGACTCTTCGGTGGCGGCAGGAACAATCCTGTCCACCATGGTACCCGGGAAGCTGACATGTTCCTGGATCCAGTGGGCCAGCTCAGGTGAGCGTTTCTCCGCCATTCCCAGTACGGCGTTTTTTACCACATGGCCATTATCCGGGATATTATCGCAGGAGAGGACGGTAAAAGGCTGCAGCCCGCGTTCACGTCGGCGGTGCAACGCTTCAACAATAATGCCGGGTGCGGAATGTGGCTCAGCCGGAGTCTGTAGATCATGAATAATGCGTGGATGAGAAAGATCCAGCGAGCCTGTTGCCGGATCGATGCAGTAGCCTTTTTCCGTAATCGTTAACGAGACAATCGCCACCTGAGGTTCACAGAATTTTTCGATAATGGCCGCCAGCGAATCCAGCGTGGCGTTCAGACATTCTTTGACGGAGCCGATAACAATCGGTTGGTTGCCATTCGCCCCTTTTTCTAACACGGTAAATAAATGATCCTGCTCGCGAAGCTGACTCATTAGTCGATCGCCGCTGAACAGACTTATCTCACAAATTCCCCAGTCCCCACCCTGTGCATTCAGTACCCGATCGGTCAGTAATGCCTGATGGGCGCGGTGAAAAGCACCGAAACCAAAATGCACAATCCGCGTTTTTAATTGTTGGCGATCGTACTGCGGCATCATGACATTTTTCGCGAGCGGCACTGAGGCAATAGTTTTCATTCAATACACCTGATTAACCATTAATTAACAATGGCAGTATAAAGTTATATGACAGCAAATTGAATTGGTGTGCCTCATTTATCCGGGTAATGTGAGCTGGATCAACCAATCATTGCGGATTCGTTGATCCTCGCCCAGATGCCTGTATGGTAGTCGTCATTAAGTGAGTCTAATTTGGTATAACAACTTGTGAGGTGAAACCATGGAACAAACCTGGCGTTGGTACGGACCTAACGATCCAGTATCGCTTGATGATGTGCGTCAGGCTGGCGCAACGGGTGTTGTGACCGCCTTGCACCACATTGCCAACGGTGAAGTCTGGCCGGTAGAAGAGATTAAAAAGCGGCAGGCTATTCTGGCTGAAAAAGGGCTGACCTGGTCAGTGGTGGAAAGTATCCCCGTCCACGAAGATATCAAAACGCACTCTGGTCAGTATCAAACGTGGATTGCTAACTATCAGCAGAGTATCCGTAATCTGGCGACCTGCGGCATCGATACCGTGTGCTATAACTTCATGCCGATCCTCGACTGGACGCGTACTGACCTCGAGTATCAGTTGCCGGACGGCTCCAAAGCGCTGCGTTTTGACCAGATCGCTTTTGCTGCTTTTGAGCTGCATATCCTCAAACGTTCGGGGGCTGAAGCGGATTACACTCCGGAAGAACAACGCCAGGCGCTGGACTATTTCAATGCCATGAGCGAGGCCGATATTGAAAAACTGACGCGCAATATCATCGCAGGTCTGCCCGGTGCCGAAGAGGGGTATACCCTGGATCAGTTCCGTGCGCGCCTTGCTGAATATGACGGCATCAGCAAAGACGACTTGCGCAATAACATGGCGGTATTCCTGCGGGCGATAGTGCCAGTGGCAGAAGAAGTCGGCGTGCGTCTGGCCGTACACCCGGACGATCCGCCGCGTCCGATCCTTGGCCTGCCGCGCATCGTTTCGACCATCGAAGATATGCAGTGGCTGAAAGACACCGTCGACAGCATCAATAACGGTTTCACCATGTGCACCGGCTCCTACGGCGTACGCGCCGATAACGATCTGGTGAAAATGATTGAAACCTTTGGCGATCGTATTCACTTCACGCATCTGCGTTCAACTTGCCGTGAAGATAACCCGAAAACCTTCCACGAAGGTGCGCATTTGCAGGGCGATGTGGATATGGTATCGGTGGTGGCGGCGATTCTGAGCGAAGAGCAGCGTCGTAAAAAGGCGGGCGATCTGCGTCCAATCCCGATGCGCCCCGATCACGGGCACCAGATGCTTGATGATTTGCATAAAAAAACCAACCCGGGCTACTCTGCGATTGGTCGTCTGAAAGGACTGGCGGAAGTCCGTGGCGTTGAGCTGGCGCTGAAACAAACACAGTTCCGCGATCTGCTGTAAGGCGAACAACAGGGATTGAGCGGCAGGCTCGATCCCTGTAATCCATTAAGGCTGCGATAGCGCCTGCTCCAGTACCGCCAGGACTCTTTTTATCTGCTGTAACTGCAATCCACCAAATCCAAAAAACATAACTGCGTCGCTGTTCTCTTCACGCCATGCGGCTTCTGAGCCATTCTCTATATCTGGCAACGTATCGAAACGAATCCCGGCCAGCAGGCAGCGTTGTTGTAGCCTGGCGATAATTTCGGGGGACCAGGCAATGCGTAATGAGAGGTGCAGACCTGCCGTTGCGCCAGCGATTTTCCCTTCGGGAAACAGTGCGGATAGGCCGTCGCGTAATAGCGTAAGACGTGCCGCATAATTGCAGGCCAGCTTGCTGATATGCGTATAAAACACCTGATTTTGCATTAATTCGGCCAAAAATTGCTGCAACAACCAC
Source organism: Citrobacter sp. S55_ASV_140 (assembly GCF_018919505.1). NCBI lineage: Bacteria > Pseudomonadati > Pseudomonadota > Gammaproteobacteria > Enterobacterales > Enterobacteriaceae > Citrobacter > Citrobacter sp. S55_ASV_140. Next base: position 1,284 of record NZ_JAHLQZ010000026.1, on the reverse strand, counting down.
TGGCTCCCGTTGTTGTTGAGCGCTTTCATATTCTGTACGGCCGGAAGCAGTTCGTCAGGGCAAATGAGATAGCCAAGACGTCCTCCTGGTCCCAATGTTTTGGAAAATGTCCCTATATAGATAACCCGGTTGTGATAATCCATGGCTTTCAGCGCGGGAAGGGGATTTTCTCCATAGGTAAAAACGGCATCGTAATCGTCTTCAATAATGTAAGCGCCGACGCGCTGCGCCCATGTTAATAATGCCTGACGCCGCTCCAGTGACAGGACGCTACCCAGCGGATACTGATGCGCTGGAGTAACATAACAAAGCTGGGTAGCATATTCCGGTAAATTATCTGTTTGCAGTCCGTGGTTATCGACAGCAATTGGCGTAATGTCTGCGCCGTAATAATTAAACAGATGCCAGGCCCCCGAATAACAAGGGGACTCGGTTACAATATGGCACTTTTTTTGCTGACTGAAAGTATGATGGTTAATAAAGAGTTGACTGAGCAGTGACAGTCCTTCCTGAATCCCGTTAGTAATAATGATGTTCTCTGCTCGAGTATTAATACCGCGAGATAAATTAAGGTATCTGACCAATTGTTCACGCAGTGAAAATAATCCATTTGGTGAATGATATCGGGTGAATAATTGTTCCTTGAGGACGCTGGGGGCGTTATTCCATTTGCGCCAGCTTGACCAGGGAAAAGCATTGGGATCGGGAACGCTCATTTGGCAATAGCACTCTCGCCCAGGCTCTGCATAAACATCGGTGGGGATCCCAGCCGCTTTAGGTTTCATCGGCGGGGAACCCTGCGCGACGGGCACGATTGCTGGCGTTGTGCGTACAGGTGTGGTGAAGATGACCTCGTAGCCGATACCTTGTCGACTCTTAATTAATCCCGCGGCCATGAGCTTATCATAGGCCATCACGACCGTTATTTTGGCAACGTTTAATACCTGTGCCTGCTCGCGAATAGAGGGAAGTTTATCTCCACAAAGCAAATCACCGCGCTGAATGGCCTGGAAATAAAATTGAAATATCTGCAATTGCAGCGGGGTACGGCTTTCTCGATCGAGAGTCAGTGTTAGCATGAGGAATTCCTTATGTATATATACGCACTATATTACGAGCTTCTCTTCTTTACGTTTTGATGCACCTCATAGAGTAGATGCTGTTCCTATAAGCTGCTTTTACTGTCTCTATTTTTGATTTTTATGATCGCTTAGCGTGTCGCTATTAAAAAAATGGAGGCAAGCATGTCGTGGATAAGAAAGAACGCACTGTGGTGCGCATTCG
>NZ_JAHLQZ010000269.1:0-4227 GCF_018919505.1 Citrobacter sp. S55_ASV_140 | reverse complement strand
CTATCAGATTGACCGCCTGCGGGTAAAACCCCTGTTCATCTCGCGCCAGGCAGGCATCTCGTAGCAATGGCGCCCAGCACATCATATGGTGATGCAAAAAGTAATACTGCGCAGATACCGCCTCCTCTTTAGCAACCATCTTCGCCATCAATGCCAGTTGAATGGCGATATGATCGGATGGCTCATTTTCCCGCGCGGTCAGACCGTGTTCGATCAGCAGCACATTCATTTGCTGACGTTCTGCTGACGCGGTCGTATGCGGATAGTGCCCTGCATAGGGAGAAACTCCGCCAGGCGGCGCCAGCAGAAACAGCGAGGCAAAATCCGCGGCGAGTTCCAGCTGTCGGGAATCACGGCGTAAAATTCGGGTCAGACTACGCTCAAAATGCTTAACCTTGCCAGACAATCCAGGAATCGCCGCCAGTGAGACAATCCACGCCCGATTATCGTCGTTTTCAAGGCTGGCAAGTTGCTTTTCGTCCAGCTCACGGAACAGCAATTGCGAGAACCACTGGTACATGTCCACCCGCTGCTGATGTATTTGGTTATGCTGCACTTCCCCCCTCCTCTTTTACTGTCTCCGGGCCGCCGAATGCCGTTACCGGTGGCGCTTTTTTCTGCTGATAACGTTCGACCTCCACCAGCACGGTATGCGCTGAAGGGCCTTGCGCCAACTGTGAAGTACCAATATCGGCGCTCAGGACATTCGGGTCGCCATAAGTGCATAACGTCCCGGCTTTTCCACCCTCCTGCGGGGAATACCAGGCCCCTTCATGAATGCGGATTACGCCAGGGGTAAAATCCGGGCTAATCACCACCCCAGCCAGCACCTGACCACGGTCATTGAAGACGCGAGCGATATCACCTGCTTTCAGACCACGGGCAGTGGCATCCTGCGCGCTGATATAAAGCGGTTCTCTTCCGGTAACCGCATAGGTATTGCGAAACGCCTCGCTCGAGCACAACTGCGAGTGCAAACGTTTATCCGGATGGCAGGATTGCAGATGCAGCGGATATTTATTTTTTTTAGCGGCATGATTACGTTCAAACGGTTCCATCCATACCGGATGACCGGGACAATCCTCGTAAGCAAAGCCAGCAATGGTTTTACTGTAGATTTCAATCAGACCTGACGGCGTTCCCAGGGGATTAAGATCTGGTTGGTCGCGAAACTCACCGTGACGCACCCACGGCTGTCCGGCCGGATATTCAATGTATCCTTCGCCCTGCCAGAACGTCGTAAAGTCCGGTAAGGAGACACCGAGCGACGCGCCCATCTTCACACCTTCGTCGTAGAGCGCCTGTATCCACTGCATTTCATCACGGTTCTCGCGGTACACCGCCTCTTTATCAAAGCGCTTACATAATCCGGCAAAAACGTCAAAATCATGCCGCGCTTCATATTGCGGTTTAACAATCTGATGCAGGGCCATCAGCCCTTTGTTCGAATGCGTACCAAACTGTTCAATATCGTTACGTTCAAAGCGGGTGGTAACAGGCAGGACGATATCGGCAAATCGACACGACGCGGTCCATTGATGCTCCAATACCACCACGGTTTCCAGCTTCTTCCATGCCTTGATCATGCGATTACGATCCTGCTGCGCATGGAATGGATTCGCCGCGCTGTAGATCGCCATTTTAATATCAGGCCAGGTTAACGTTTCGCCGTTAAAGGCAACCTTTTTGCCCGGCTCCAGCAGGCAGTCAACGATGCGTGAGGTGGGGATATGCTCCGATGCGCCGCGAAAATCCGCTTTATACTTCGCCGGTGGAGGATTCGCGATCCCTCCCAGCCCGGACAGTACAGGTCCGGTGGATGTCACCGTACCACCGCCGTTGTAATGCCAGCCAAACCCTACGCCGCCGCCCGGCAAGCCAATTTGCCCAACCATACTGGCCAGCACCACCAGCATCCAGGGATACTGTTCGCCATGATGCATGCGTTGTACGCACCAACCGCCCATAAATTGGGTCCGGCCTTTGACCAGCAAGCGGGCGAAATCACGGATCTGCTCCGCCGTCAGGCCACAGATTTGCGCTGCCCATTCGGCATTTTTCGGCTGCTTATCACTCTCCCCAAGCAGATAGGGCAAAAACTGCTCAAAACCCACGGTGTAATCGTTAATAAACGCCGTGTCATACAGTTTTTCTTCATACAGCGTATGGGCGAGTGCCAGCATTAACGCGACATCGGTTTGTGGTCGTAGCGCCAGTTGTTCACAGCCAAGGTAGTTTTGCGATTTGCTACGCACTGGATCGACGCTGATAACGCGCATTTTACCCTGCGCAACCGCTTCTTTAATCTGTTGCCAGTAGCCAAACGCATCGTGATCGGGAACCAGGAACTCGATCTGCAAGTTTTTGATCGGATCGCACCCCCACAGCACGATGGTATTACTGTTCTGAATAACCAGCGGCAGTGACGTTTGCTGTTCATAAACTTCCAGCGAACCAATCACATGCGGCAAGATAACCTGCGCAGCTGCTGCAGAGTAGTCGCCAACGGTCGTCACATAGCTACCATGCAGACCAAGCCCTCTGTCCATCGCCCCGCCCGCTTTATGGTATTTCCCTACCATTTGCCAGTCGGCCAGCCCGGTAAATACCCCCGATGAGCCGTAGGTTTTTTGTACCCGTTCCAGCTCTTCGTAAAACAGATCCAGCGCCTGATCCCAACTTACCCGCACAAAACGATTATCTCCGCGCTGGCTGCGATCCGATTTCTCGCGTTTACGTAACCAGTCCAGACGAACCATTGGATAACGCACCCGCGACGGGTTATAGACCACTTCACGCACCGCGTTCAGCATATCGCAAGGGTATTTGTCATGTTTGAAAGGCCGGGTTTCTGTCCACTCGCCGTTGACAACCTTGGCTTCAAAAGCGCCAAAATGCGAACCGGATTGAATCCACTGTGCGGGGTTTTCTCCCGCTGCCCATACTTTTGATATCAGCGGATTCGGCGCCAGCGCACTGGCCGCGCCCACCGCTAACATACCGCTCAGAAAACGGCGGCGAGACGGGTTAAATTCATGAATATCCATATATTTTCCTTAATTTTTGTTAGGTTCAGAGACATCGTTGGCATGGGTCTGGAGGTATTTCAACAACGTACGTTCTTCCACCGGATTCAGTCGGTAATAGGTGGACATCGCTTTCAATCCGGCGATCCAGCCGTTGGCGGTATATCGGGTCGTAGGAGGAGTGCTATGACAGGCGCTACAGGTCGATTGCAGCATTTGATCCGAATATTCCCAGATCGGTGCAATATTGCTGATAAGCCCCTGGGCGGAGGTCCAGGCGGTCACGCTCACCTGCTGCCATTGCTGGTGTGAGTCAGGATCGACCTGGGTTTGTAGTACTTTTACGTTCGCCATCAAGGCGTCATCAAGCACGGCCGAGAATACACGCTTACCCATATACTGGGTTATCACCCGCCCGCGTCCTTTGCTTTCACGCCAGCCCGTCAGTTCAAGCTGCACGTTGCTGCCCTCTTTTTTCAGCACTTTGACCTCGGTGGCAGGAAATAACAGCGCTTTACCTGCGGGGCTTCCGGCCGTTGCCGTCAATGCTTTTTCGCTTAACGAGAACAGCGTGCTCGCATTCGATAAAGACGCTCCCTGCTGCTGCAACTGCTTATAGCGATCGCGGAAACCGCTGCTCATATCGGGTTTGTGATGGGCAATACCTTTATGGCAATCAATACAGTTGCTGTCTTTTGCCGCCGCCGCGGTCATTTGCGCCGCCGCATTCGCAGATTGTTTGCCGTGATCCATCGCCTCATAGCTGTGGCAAGATTTACATGCCGCCGAATTGTTAGCGCTCATTCGCGCCCACTCTCGCTGGGCCAATTCCGCTCGTTTTGCGGCAAATTTTTCAGGGGTATCAATCGAAGGAGAGATAAAGGTGTGGTAGAGGTCGTTTAAGGCTTCCGTTTTACGAACCAGCGTCGGGACGATCCCTGGAGGAATATGACAATCCTTACACTCAGCACGCACGCCAGAAGCATTGCGAAAATGCACGCTGGTTTTATATTCCTCTCCTGGTGTACGCATCGAGTGACACGATAAACAAAATTCGGTGGTACTGGTGTAATGAACGCCTTGCCACGTCCCCCAAATTGCAAGGGCCATTGCTACTGCCCCGACGAATGCGCACCACAGTGCGTTCTTTCTTATCCACGACATGCTTGCCTCCATTTTTTTAATAGCGACACGCTAAGCG
>NZ_JAHLQZ010000268.1:0-4271 GCF_018919505.1 Citrobacter sp. S55_ASV_140 | reverse complement strand
ATATTAATCCAGCCTTGAGGCAGAGCATTAAGTCCCCCAAATAACAGCGCCAGAGACCGATCGGCTAAATACCACAACCCCGACTCCAGCCCTCCCAGACCGGTTAAATGTACGAGCATGCCGGCTAGTATCAGCGGTACGGAAATAAACGTGACCAGCGGTACGGCAAATATATTAGCCACCAATGAAGTCAGACTTATGCCGTGAAACATCGAAATTTGCACAGGCAAAAGCAGAATCGTGATACCCAGTTGCAGATGAGCGAGCGCCAGCAGTATGCGTCCAATGCGAGAGAGCGACCAGGCAGGTAAAGGTACCCACTGATACCAGAATATCAGCGCCGCGACGGCAAAAGCAGACAACCACAGACTTTGTGACAGAATAGCGAGAGGATCCACCACCACGATGGCTGCCAGACAACAGACCCAGACCGACCATCCGCTCCACTGCCTGCCGCTTAGCTTCAGCGCCCCCCAGACCATCAGCGCGACAATCGTGCGCAATGCAGGAGGCTGAAGCCCCGTTAACCATGCATAAAATGTCGCGCAGATAATCCCGCCAATCAATGGAACCTGCCAGCAAATCCATCTGGTTGGCATAAAAAATTGTCCACCGCGAATCAGTCCTCCCGCCAAAAGTGCGGCAAACGCAATATGCAGCCCGGAGATAGCCATCAAATGCGCCGTGCCGGTATCACGCATAATGGCTTTTACCTCTTGTGACACGGACAAGCGCTCTCCCATTCCCAGCCCCAGTATGACCTGCTGCCAGGGATAGTCGGCGAGTGCCATTTTCAGCGAGGCAAGATATCGCGAACGTAAACTACAGTGTGGCGCGATGACCGAAGCCTGTAAGAACCGTCCCGTCAGCGGCTGATGCTGTGCTAACGCATAACGTTGACTGTCAAATCCTCCCTCATTTAATTGACCGTGTACGGCGCGAACTTTTAGCGTCATCGCCCATGTCTGGCCCGCGCAAACGTCGCCGGGCAGGTACTGCCCATACAGCACAATTCCTTGCGCAGGAAAGATTCGCCGCCCCTGCATGTGCGTGATCTGACCATAGTGCGTGGTCATATTGTCGGTTCCGGTTATGCGCACAATTGCCTGCTGGTTTTTAGCAGGAAGCATATTACCCGCCCAAAGTGCATCTTTCGCCGCCATTATTCCCCAAAGAAAAAACAGCAGGGTCAACCCGGCGAAACGCATATGTTTGTGGGGAAAAAGGCAGAGCAGACATGCCAGACAAAATACAACGCTGATGCTCAGCATCTCAGGTAGCGCGGGTAATAGCATCAGAGGAAGAATGCCGCACAATGCACACGTACTCACCGTTGTTATTTTCATCAATACCTCCCTGTTGCGGGGAGTGTGTAGTAATACTCAACGGTTGTCTGGCGACAATTTACTGTTATACGGCACGCGTTCCGCTGATCTTTGGCGGCGGATGTAACATGCGAATTAATTGGGATGGGGATTCCAGTATGGGCCTGCAGAAATGAAAAAAGCACCCATGCAGGTGCTTTCCTCGGCGTTAAGTCTCGCTAAAAACTTAACCGTAAATATTGGCGCGATCGCGCAGTTCTTTACCTGGTTTAAAGTGCGGAACGTATTTCCCTTCCAGATCCACTTTATCGCCGGTCTTCGGATTACGTCCGGTGCGAGGTGCGCGGTAATGCAAAGAGAAGCTGCCGAAACCGCGGATTTCAATACGCTCGCCCTGCGCAAGAGTCGAGGCCATATGTTCCAGCATCTCTTTTACTGCATCTTCAACCGCTTTCGCGGGAATATGAGGTTGCTGGGTTGCAAGTCTTTCAATCAATTCTGACTTGGTCATGATTCCTCCGGTTCCTTAAAGGCATAATTAGCTGCTGCATTGATTAAGGGCGGCCGTAGCCGCCCTTTGTCATTGATTACAGGACGAATCCTGTAATCTGTCAAGCTACTCGTCACCCTTTGTGCTGTTAACGGCACAAAGGATTTAGAGAACTTGATATTACTCGCCTTTAGCTGCTTTGAAAGCTTCAGCCATTGCGTTGTTAGAGAAGTTTGCATCTTCCTGTTTGTTAACAGTTGCGATTGCATCTTTCTCATCAGCTTCGTCTTTAGCACGAACAGACAGGCTGATTGCACGGTTCTTACGATCAACGCCGGTGAATTTAGCTTCAACGTCGTCGCCTACGCTCAGAACCAGAGTTGCATCTTCAACGCGGTCACGGGAAGCTTCAGAAGCGCGCAGGTAACCTTCAACGCCGTCAGCCAGTTCTACGGTTGCGCCTTTAGCGTCAACTGCAGTGACTTTACCGTTTACGATTGCGCCTTTCTTGTTCAGTGCAACCCAGTTGTTGAACGGATCTTCTGCGAGCTGTTTAACGCCCAGAGAGATACGCTCACGCTCTGCGTCAACCTGCAGAACAACTGCTGCGATTTCGTCGCCTTTTTTGTATTCACGAACTGCTTCTTCGCCTGCAACGTTCCAGGAGATGTCAGACAGGTGAACCAGGCCGTCGATGCCGCCGTCCAGGCCGATGAAGATACCGAAGTCAGTGATAGACTTGATTTTACCTTCAACACGGTCGCCCTTGTTGTGGGTTTCCGCGAACTGCTGCCATGGGTTGTTTTTGCACTGCTTCAGACCCAGGGAGATACGACGACGTTCTTCGTCGATATCCAGAACCATAACTTCCACTACATCGCCAACGTTAACAACTTTGGACGGGTGGATGTTTTTGTTGGTCCAATCCATTTCGGAAACGTGAACCAGGCCTTCAACGCCTTCTTCGATTTCAACGAAGCAGCCGTAGTCGGTCAGGTTGGTCACGCGACCAGTCAGTTTGGTACCTTCCGGATAACGCTTAGCGATAGCTACCCATGGATCTTCGCCCAGCTGTTTCAGGCCCAGAGATACACGAGTACGCTCGCGGTCGAACTTCAGCACTTTAACAGTGATTTCGTCGCCAACGTTTACGATTTCGCTCGGATGCTTAACGCGTTTCCATGCCATGTCGGTGATGTGCAGCAGGCCGTCAACGCCACCCAGATCAACGAATGCACCGTAGTCAGTGAGGTTCTTAACGATACCTTTAACTTCCATGCCTTCCTGCAGGTTTTCCAGCAGCTGATCGCGTTCTGCGCTGTTTTCGGATTCGATAACGGCACGACGGGAAACAACAACGTTGTTACGCTTCTGATCCAGCTTGATGACTTTGAACTCAAGCTCTTTGCCTTCCAGGTGCAGCGTGTCGCGGACCGGACGAACGTCTACCAGGGAACCCGGCAGGAACGCGCGAATACCATTCAGCTCAACAGTGAAGCCACCCTTGACTTTGCCATTGATAACACCAGTAACGGTTGCAGCTTCTTCGTAAGCTTTTTCCAGCGTGATCCAAGCTTCGTGACGTTTAGCTTTCTCACGGGACAGCAGGGTTTCACCGAAGCCGTCTTCTACTGCATCCAGAGCAACGTCAACTTCGTCACCAACCTGGATTTCCAGCTCGCCCTGGGCGTTTTTGAACTGCTCTGCCGGAATGGCGGACTCAGATTTCAGACCAGCGTCAACCAGTACTACGTCTTTGTCGATAGCAACAACAACACCACGAACGATGGAACCCGGACGGGTTTCGATTTCTTTTAAGGATTCTTCAAACAGTTGAGCAAAAGATTCAGTCATGTTTAATCTTCAGGTTTCATATTTAACGTCCACCTGGCTCCATGCCGGATGGGGTTGTTTAACATACCCGCTGTCAGTCCATTGCAACGGGGGTACTGCAAATTCGGTCGCACTTAAGCGAGTGCCAGTTTTTGGCGCGCATATTGTAACGCTTTTTCAATCACTTGCTCAATGCTTAATCGGGTTGAATCCAAAACTAAAGCATCAGCAGCGGGAACCAGCGGCGCTACAGCACGGTTACGATCGCGGTAATCGCGTTCCTCGATCTCGGCCAAAAGGCGTTCAAAGTTAACACTAAAGCCCTTCTCCTGCAACTGTAGCATACGTCTATGCGCACGTTCGTGCGAGGAGGCGTCCAGAAAAATTTTCACCGGCGCATCCGGGAACACGACGGTTCCCATATCGCGTCCGTCGGCAATCAGGCCAGGCGCTTCGCGAAACGCGCGTTGACGACGTAAAAGCGCTTCGCGCACGCGGGGAAAAGCAGCCACCTGGGATGCGGCATTTGCCACTTCCTGAGTGCGGATTTCGCCACTAACATCTTCACCTTCCAGAATGACTTCCAGGTTGCCGTCCGTTGAGATAAAACGCACATCCAGGTG
>NZ_JAHLQZ010000267.1:0-4273 GCF_018919505.1 Citrobacter sp. S55_ASV_140 | reverse complement strand
GAATGATGACAATGCACAAAAAAAGTAAGAGAAACGTTTCGCTGTGAATAAGACGATCGCTATCACAAAAATGACATAATCATATTTTTAACGTATGGGAAAATATATTTAGATCAGACCGTACGTAAGATATTAATTGGTTAGAGTATCTGAAAATACTCAGGTGACAGGCGACGCCGAACGCTAATTACGCGGCGAGAGCAGAAGAAAATGATCTGACATGTTGACGACAGGATGAGGTATCTGCGAACCGCATCAGCAGACCTTCACCCTGCCATACTGTTTTTAGCGCTCAGCTACCAGGCGGATGATGTCTTCATCTTCATCCTTCGCAGCAACCGCTGCAGGTTCTGCCGCTTTTTCTGGTTCGTTAGCTTCACAAAGGCGACGGAGCAATGCGTTCTGTCTTTTTTGCTGGTCTAACAATGCTTCAAGCAGTTCTATCTGCTCGTTAGTACGCGAACTTGCCCGATTGACGAAAAACCACAACACCAGCCCAACAACCAAAACCACCACCGATACCGCTAAAGACGCAAAACTCAACGCGCCAGAATTCAAAACTTCGTTCATTTCACCACCTCAATGTAGACAGCGTAGTTTACCACTGCCGCACAAGAAGGTAATCAACTGTTGTAAAAATGCGCTTACCAGGGAATAAATTTATTGATGGCACAAATACCGCTGAAAAATTGTACGTCCTGATCGCACATGATGTTAAACACCTGCGCCCACATCAATATGCATACCAGCACGATAACAATCAGTACCACCCAGCGTATTTTTTTCACTCCAGCTCCACTCTTCAACTCTACATCTTATGACTATAAATTATCATGCGTTACCTAAACCCAGCGTTAACTGTAACGGCATTCCATCTTTTTAGGAATGATTGACTTGTTTCATCCCGTGTACAGGCTAATCTACTAATAACGAGAAAAGATAAGAGGTTGTAATGCGTCTGATTATCCGCGCTATTGTGTTGTTAGCTCTGGTTTGGATCGGTTTATTACTCAGCGGCTATGGCATTTTGATTGGGAGTAAAGAGAATGCGGCCGGTCTGGGTCTGCAATGCCAATATCTGACCGCTCGCGGGACCAGCACCGCACAATATGTCCACTCAAACAGCGGCCTTATTGGCCTTTCAGATTGCCCTGTATTGCGGAAAAGTACTGTCGTTATCGATAACGGTTAAGATAGCGGCAATACATTCTCAATGCTATTTGCGCAAAACAGCGTTAATTTTATTCATTAAAAAACCCCAGGTACGCAATACCTGGGGTTTTACACTTAGCGCTATTGCTGCGGATTAGAACGGATAGTCGTTATAGCCCATTTGTTCAGAAATCTTACGCGCTGCCGTATGCAGCATCGCCACATATTCGTGTAAACGCTCTTCGGAAAAGCGCAGCGTCGGGAATGAGATACTCAAACCCGCAATCACCACGCCAAAACGGTCAAACACTGGAACACCGATGCAGCGCAGGCCTTCTTCCTGCTCTTCGTTATCTTCGCCGTATCCCTGTTCACGTACTTTATCTAACAATACCAGCAATTCATCAGTATTTGTGATAGTACGGTCGGTGCTGCGTTTATACTCGATGCCGTCAAGAATTTCCTTCACTTCATCGCGGTCACGCCATGCCAGAAGAACTTTACCGATAGCCGTGCTGTACAATGGGTTACGACGACCGACGCGGGAATACATACGCAGATTGTACATGGAGTCGATTTTATGAATGTAGACGATGCTGTCTTCATCCAGCGCACCAAGGTGTACGGTCTCTTTGGTCAAACGTGAAAGTTCACGCATCTGGATGTCAGCACTACGGATCAGATCAACGTTTTGTAACGCGCGCGCACCCAGTTCGAATAATTTCAGGGTCAGGGAGTATTTCTCTGACTCCCCTTCTTGTGCCACATAACCCAGCGTTTTCATGGTCTGCAAAAAGCGATAAACGGTGCTTTTCGACATCATGACGCGTTGCGACAGCTCGGTAATACCAATTTCGCGCTCTTCACCCAGCGCCTGCAGGATGCCAAAAACTTTCAGCACGGAAGATACAGAATCAGGTTGTTTATCCAGATCTGCGATTGCCATTTATCACCTCATTACGAGTGTTTTATAAAAATCAGAACCTGTTTTTATTATAATTTCGCGGACCTGCCCTCGCAATCGCTCTTTGCTTACTTAGTTACAAATCTGCGACCTAACGCCTGTATATCAATGCTAAGATTATTATTCTCATCATAATTCCCGATAAAATGACCCCTTATGGAAAAAATTCAGGCTGATGGCCTGCCATTGCCCCAGCGATATGGTGCAATTTTAACCATTGTTATTGGCATCTCTATGGCAGTACTCGACGGCGCAATAGCTAACGTCGCACTTCCGACGATTGCTACCGACCTTCAGGCGTCACCCGCCAGTTCAATCTGGATCGTTAACGCCTATCAAATCGCCATTGTGGTTTCACTGCTGTCACTCTCATTTTTGGGTGATATGTTTGGCTATCGACGCATTTATAAATGTGGTCTCGTCGTATTCCTGCTTGCCTCGCTGTTCTGTGCTTTATCAGACTCGCTACAAATGTTAACTCTGGCCCGCGTGGCTCAGGGGTTTGGCGGCGCGGCGCTGATGAGTGTAAATACAGCATTAATTAGACTTATTTATCCCCAGCGTCAGCTTGGTCGGGGGATGGGAATTAACTCCTTCATTGTGGCGGTATCCTCAGCGGCAGGCCCCACCATTGCCGCGGCGATCCTCTCTATCTCGTCATGGAAATGGCTGTTTCTGATTAACGTCCCGCTGGGAATAATTGCCCTGCTGCTGGCTATGCGCTTTTTGCCACCTAATTCGTCCCGCAGCAATAAACCACGCTTTGACCTGCCGAGTGCAGTAATGAATGCCTTAACGTTTGGCCTGTTAATTACCGCGCTCAGTGGGTTTGCGCAAGGGCAGTCGCTAAAATTGATTGGCACCGAGCTTGTGGCGCTTATCGTGGTCGGTTTTTTCTTTATCCGCCGCCAGTTGGCGTTGCCGGTACCGTTATTACCGGTTGACCTGCTGCGCATTCCGCTGTTTTCACTCTCGATTTGCACGTCAATCTGTTCATTTAGCGCGCAAATGCTGGCGATGGTTTCTCTGCCCTTCTTTCTTCAAACCGTGCTCGGTCGTAGCGAAGTCGAAACGGGCCTGCTATTGACCCCATGGCCGCTGGCAACCATGGTGATGGCGCCGCTGGCCGGATATCTTATCGAACGCGTCCACGCGGGGCTATTAGGTGCACTGGGTATGGCCGTGATGGCAAGCGGATTATTTGCCCTGGTGTTGCTTCCCTCTGCGCCCTCCGATTTTAATATCATCTGGCCGATGATATTGTGCGGCGCGGGTTTTGGTCTATTTCAGTCACCGAATAACCACACCATCATCACCTCCGCACCGCGTGAACGCAGCGGCGGGGCGAGCGGGATGCTGGGGACTGCGCGCTTGTTAGGGCAAAGTACCGGCGCGGCACTGGTGGCGTTAATGCTCAATCAGTTTGGTGACAGCGGGACACATATGTCGCTGATAACCGCGGGTATACTGGCAACGGCTGCCGCCATAGTGAGCGGCTTACGTATCACACAGCCGCGCGTTCAGGCATAAAAAAAGCGCGTCTGACGACGCGCTTTTTTTCCAGACTTCTTAGGGTTACTTCAGGTATTCCCCACTACGCAGCGCTTCAATACGCTTATCCAACGGCGGGTGAGTCATAAACAGCTCACTCAACGATTTGGATTTACCGTTGATACAGAACGCCATCATGCTGGTTGCTTCCTGCGGTTCATAGCTGGTTTTCAGACGCTGCAACGCGGCGATCATCTTCTCACGGCCGACCAGTTTGGCAGAACCGGCATCCGCATGGAATTCACGGTGGCGTGAGAACCACATGGTAATAATGCTGGCCAGAATACCAAACACCAGTTCCAGCACCGTCGCCACCGCAAAGTAGATTAATGGGTTGCCGTTGCTGCCCTCGCCCTCATCGCGGTTACCGCCCATAAATCCGGCGGCAATTTGCGCCAGAATACGGGAGATAAAGATAACGAAGGTGTTGACCACCCCCTGAATGAGGGTCATGGTCACCATATCGCCATTGGCAATGTGGCTGATCTCATGCGCGATAACTGCTTCGGCTTCGTCCGGGCTCATGTTTTGCAACAGGCCAGTACTCACAGCCACCAGCGAAGCATCCCGGCGCGCACCGGTAGCAAACGCGTTAATATCTGGCGC